>VGZZ01000011.1 GCA_016872285.1 SAR202 cluster bacterium
CCGGCGATGGGGTTGGGATTTTCGCCGTTAGCGCCAACAATCCGGTCCTGAATGGCCTGCACGCTCGCATCCAACTCCTGGAGGTTGCTGAAGCCAAAGTCCATAAAGAAGGACGCGGTGGCGGCATTGCCGGAGCTGTCCAGGATCTGGACGTCGTGGGGGCCTTCACTGGCGATGGGGATGAAGATGCGGCTGGAGAAGACGCCGTCCTTCTGAGTGCGGCCGTTAGATATGACCACACCATCCACCAGCACAAAGTAGTCCCGGTTGGCCTGGAAGTTGAAACCCTGAATAATCACGTCCTTGCCGCCGGCGCCCGAGGGGGGCGATAGGAAGATGGATGGGCTAGGCATGAGACGCTGCCGCGCGAAGGCGATTTTCTGGTTGGAGGGGCCAAATTCGCCCAGGCGGGCGTCCGCCCAGACCATATAGACGTCCTCGTCAGTGGCGCGCATGGCGAAGTAGTCGCCGATGAAAAGGCCGCGTGGGAAGGCGCGGCTGGGATTAGAGGCAAAGTCCGACACCCTAGAATTGACATTCCAAGTCTCGCCGCGATTGGTTGAGGAGGTGTAGTAGATGTGGTAGCTGGCCTCGCGGCGGTCGTCGCGCATATCGCCCCACATGACATGGAGGTCACCGTTGGGGCTGACGGCGATTTCCGGGAAGAATTGCACTCTGCCGCTCTTATCGTCATTGACGACGGCGCGGCGGCTCCAGGTCGCGCCCTTGTCGGTGGACTTGAGGAAGTAGACCTCGCCATCGTCCTCCGGGTTCTCGGACGGGACGCCGGTGAAGACGATATACACCTCGCCGGCGGGGCCAACGTCGATTCTGGGGAAGACGGTGCCCCAGTAACGGAAGAAGGAGTTGCGGGTGAGGAAACCCGGCTCCAGGAAAAAGGAGGCGCGGACGGGGCGGTTGAAGCCCCTGCCGCCGTCGTTGGAGGTGGCGACGTAGATTTCCGCCAGGCCTTCGAAGGGGCCGTCGGCGGTAGTGTCGACCCAGGCGACGTGGACCGTACCATCGGGCGCGACTGCGGGTCGGCTGCCCTGGACGATGCGGCGGGTAGCGTCGGTGACCTCGGCGGCGGGTGTGAGCATCTGGCCGGCGGGGGTGAAGTAGGAGACCACGGGGCTTACTTCCACCGGCTGGGTCCAGGTGATGCCGCCGTCCCGGGAGGAGACCATTTCGATAACCGTCTCCAGGATGGGCGCGCCCAGGAAGGGAAGCTCGTCTATCCAGAAGACCTGCCAGGTGGAGATAAAGTTGGTGTAGGTGATGTAAATTACGTCTCTGTTCGGGTCCTTGCGGTCCGGCCCGACGGCCATCCAGGGCTTGTCCAGGAATCCGAAGGAGATGAAACCGCGGACTCGCGGGTCGTCGGGGGCGGAGGTGAGGCGGGTGCGTATGGACGCGGAGGCCGCGGCGATGGGGTCTTGCCAGTTGAGGCCGCCGTCGTCGGTGCGGGAGATGGAGATGCGGGAGATTTCGGACTGGCCCACCAGGGGGCCGATGACGAACTCCTCTACGTCAACAGAGATGTACCCGTAATAGGCCTTGCCATTGCGGTCGAACTCAATGATGGGGTCGCCGGCGGAGGCCAGGTCGGAGCGGGGATATTTAACCCTGGCGGGGCCTTCCCAGGTGGCGCCGCCGTCTATGGAAACGTAGGAGCTGAGGCTGGGGAAGCCGTAGTCGATCATGCCGGCGATGATGTGGTCCGGGTCTTTGGGGTTGACGGCCAGGTGGGGCTCGGTCTGGAAGGGGAGGTCGCCGAAGTCTTCGGATATGAGGACGTTGCGGCTGAACTTGGCGGAGGGGTCTCGGTAGGGGACCAGGGCCGCGCCTCCGCCGCCCTGAGCGCTGCCGGAGCCGACGCCGCTTAGAGCCTCTTTTCGGTCAAAAGACGAGAGGGCGGGGTCCTGGCCGCTGGCTACCAGCCAGGAGCGGCCTGAGAGCATCTGCGAGAAGGGCTGGATGTGAGACTTGAATTGGGGCATGAACTGTATCTGTTCTTCTTCTGCGCGGGCGCTGGAGGACTGGGTCATGAAGGCGCCCGTCAGGACAATCAGGGCGAGTATCAGGAGAAATGGTCTCATAGCCAACATCCAGACCTCATAGATTTTTACTTAGAGACGGGGAATTACACGTTCGTGATAAGATGTTCAAGCTCCAATGATGGCTGCCTGATTGGAAGATTAGAATAGCCAGTCTTGCGAGTATGGACAATACCTAGTCTAAATAGGGCTGGCGCGCAATCCTAATCTGAGTGCAGGGGAGTATAACATAGACCGTTGCTTACGCAAGTTTCTTCACAATTGGCTGGCGATGTCAGGGCGCGATAAGGATTGAGAAGAACTAACTGGATAAGGAGAACCGGGATGAGGGCAGTTTTATGGCCGCCGCTCGTTTTAGCGATAGGCCTGTTATTTTTCGCGACGGCCTGCACAGGCTCATCATCAAGCCCCACGCCTTTGGCCACTATGACGGCGACACCAACTCCCGTCAGCGCCGCCACGTCCACTCCAGTCCCTTCGCCGACAGCTACGCCTGTAGCATCACCCACCGCCACGCCTACGCCGACGCGTGGGGCGACGCAGCACCCCGCGGGCGCATTTGCCACCTTCAGCAGCGACATGTGGGGTTTTACTATGGACTACCCCTCCGGATGGGAGGTGATAGAGACAGGGGACGCGGCGCCGCTGGCGGTCATTCGAGAGCCTGGCGGATTCTCGGAGATATCGTTGAACGTGTTCTACCAGGCGGAGCGGTTTTCGCCCGCGGACGCCGCCGACGTGCTGATGCCGCAATTGCTGTCCTTGCCGGCGTTCAGGCTGATTTCAGAAGGGGACGTGAACCTAGCCGGCGGGGCTAAAGGGCGGCGGATTGAGTTTCGGATGCAGGTAGGGGAGTCGCTGGCAAAAGGGGTGGTGATGCTAGCGGTGCGGGGATCGCAGAACATGCTGGCGAGGGCGATTCTGAAGCTGGACGACCCAGCGGAGAAGCAGGCGCTGCTGGTGGACAGCATGCTGAGCCTGAAATTCCAGGAAGCCCGGCCTTTCGGGATACCTCGCAACCAGGCCCTGACGCTGTACCAGGACACGGGGCCGGTGACGCTGGACCCGGCCATTGCCCAGGAAAGCACGTCGATTAATTACATAACGCAGATTTTTGGCGGCCTGGTGAGCTTCGACAAGGACCAGAAGCTGACGCCGGACCTGGCGGAAAAATATGAGGTGTCGCCGGACGGCAAGGTGTTCACTTTCACTCTCAGGTCTAACGCCCGGTTCAATAATGGAAAGCAGGTCACGGCCGGCGACGTGAAGTATTCGTGGGAAAGGGCGGCGGATCCGGATACCCGGTCGCCGACGGCGCGCACGTATCTGGGGGATGTTATAGGCGTGAAGGAGATGCTGGCGGGGCAGGCGTCGGAGATATCGGGAGTGAAGGCGGTAAATGATAGAACCCTTGAGGTCACTATAGACAGCCCCAAGGGTTATTTTCTGTCCAAGCTGACCCATACGGCAGCTTACGTGGTAGACAAGGATAACGTGGCCCAGGACTCAGAGCTGTCGCCGTGGTGGGCGGAGCCGGCGGGGACCGGCCCCTTCAGGATACGGGCGTGGAGCCCGCTGGAGGCCATGGCGATGGAGCGGAACCCAATGTACCACCTATCGCCGGCTAAAGTCCCGTATGTGGTCTTTCGCTTCTATGGCGGCATACCGTCGCTGATGTACGAGGATGGGGAGATTGACCTGGCCCTGGTGGGCGGGGACGCGCTGTCGCAGATTCAGACGGGGCCTCAGGCGAAAGAGGTGCAGGAGGTCGAGGAACTTAGCGTGTTCTACATTGGCATCAATGTCAACAAAGCGCCCTTTGACGACATAAATGTGCGCAAGGCCTTCTACATTGTCATCGACAAGCAGAAGCTGATCAATGAAGTGCTGCAGGGAGTGGAACTGGCGGCCCACGGGTACATGCCACCAGGCCTGCCCGGACATAACCAGTCGCTGCCGGCGGCGGCGTTTAATCCGGAAGAGGCCAGAAAGCTTTTGGCGTCGTCCAAGTATGGAGGCGGGGCAGGTTTGCCAGACGTGGTATTTACCGCGCCGGGCGTTACTGGGCCGGACACGCTGACGCTGGCGCTGCTGGATATGTGGCGCGCCAACCTGGGCGTGCGGGTGCAGGTGCGACTGGTGGACCCGAACATCTACTACTATGTGATCCAGCAGAACGTGGACCATCTGTATAACTACGGCTGGATAGCGGACTATCCGGACCCGCAGAACTTCCTGGACGTGCTTTTCCACAGCGGCGAGGAGAATAACGTCGGCGGCTATGCCAATGCCAGCGTGGACACGCTGCTGGATAAGCTGCGCACCGAGACAGACAACGAGTCGAGGCTGCGGCAGTACCAGGAGGTGGAGAAGATGCTGCTGAACGACTTGGCAGGGATGCCGCTTTACTTTGGACGGTCGTTTTACCTGGTGAAGCCTTACGTGCTGGGGTTCACGAAGAATGCCCAGGGGATGCTGGACCTGAAGCTGGTGGAACTGGGGAGGGTCTAGAAATAAAAAAGTGGTCGGGGCGATTGGACTTGAACCAACGACCCCCTGCACCCCATGCAGGTGCGCTACCATACTGCGCCACGCCCCGACGAGACCTGAGTATAGCACAGGCCGTGCCTGGTAACAAACTTGCATTGCGCCTGTCGGACTTGAACCAACGACCCCCTGCACTCCATACAGTCGCCCTCGATGGGAATGGGCCGCGGCATCTGCTAGAGTGGACAGATGAACACAATTCCTGAACCAGCATCAATACAACTGAACTCCAGCAGCATTGTCTTTAAATGGAAAGACGGCCACGAGAGCGTATTCGGGCACCGCTTCCTGCGCCTGCGATGTCCGTGCGCGCAGTGCGTGGAGGAGTGGACGGGCCGTCCTCTGTTGAATCCGGACAAGGTGCCGCAGGACATGCGCGCACTGGACTCGATACCCGTGGGGAGCTACGCAGTGCAGTTCCTGTGGAGCGATACGCATTACACAGGCATCTACACGTTCAAGTCGCTGAGAGCGTGGTGTCCCTGTGAGGTATGCGTCGCGGAAGCGGAAAGCAAGGCGTCCTGAACGGCCGTGGGGTTCTCAGAGCAGCTAAGGGTCGAATCGGCGCCTATCTGGAATAGAATTTTCCGACATCCATTCCTGAGCGAGATTAGAAGCGGAAAGCTGCCGGTAGAGAAATTCCGGTATTTCCTGATTCAGGACTACCTGTACCTGGAGGGCTTTGGGCGGGCGGTGGCGCTGGCGCTGTCTAAGGCGCCGTCGGAGTCGCTGGAGGGGTTGTCCAGAAGGGTGACGACGCCGATGGAGAGGCCGCTGCATCGAAAGCTTATGCCGCTGGCGGGGGTGTCGCTGGAGGAGGCGGCCCGGGCCAAGCCGTCGCCGACATGCCTGGCTTACGTCAATCACCTGCTGCGGTGCGCGACGGAGGGGAGTTTAGGAGTGGCGGCGTCAGCGCTGCTGCCGTGCCCGTGGACATACCATTTGCTGGGTGAGCATGTGGGGAGGGTGGAGTATCCCGTGTACGGACCATGGTCGGAGATATACGCCGGCGGATTTCTGGAGGAGAGCGTGAAGGCATGGCGGGGGTTTGTGGACGGGTCGGCGGAGGAGGCGTCGGAGGAGGAGCTGGAGGCGATGCGGCGGGCGTTTATGGTGAGCAGCCGGTACGAGTACATGTTCTGGGACATGGCGTATGGCATGGAGGAGTGGGCAACATAGGGCAACCTTTGTTGTATCCCATTGACCACTAATCTAAAATAGTAATGCTGCGTCCCAGTAGCTCAGGTGGATAGAGCGGCTGCCTTCTAAGCAGTAGGTCGCGGGTTCGAATCCTGCCTGGGACGCCATTTTTATTGGTATAGGAAGCCTGGTGGGCTACCAGAAAGGGGATTGAAGAGCGCAAAGCGCTCTTTGGAGTCTTTATGAGTAGCCTTAAATTAGATTTCAATCTCAAGCACCCTGAAATAGAAATCCAACCGTCAGCAGAGTCCGGGGACATACTGGGTCTTGAAGCCCAATTGGGTATAGAACTACCTCCCTCCTATAAAGAATTTGTAACTAAATACTCCAATGGCCTCTTTGTGGATATTGGTAATGCATTGACTCTTTTCCCATTATTTCCAAATAAGTTCGAGGAAAATCAAGACTTCACTTTATCAGGTAGCAAGAAACTTTTCGCAGAGATTGAGGAGGTTGGCTCTGAAGGTTTTTTGCCATTTGGAATGAATGGCGTTGACTTCGAAACCTGGGCCTTTTATACGAGTGTCCGATTTAATGATGGAGAGTATCCTATCATCCTTCTTCTCCCGGGAGCGTGCTTACTGCCAAGATTTACATCCTTCCTAGGCTTTCTAAACTTCACAGTTAACTGGTTGATACTAACCGACCTTGATAAAAAAGAAGACTTCTACTCCAAGAAATGGAAAGAATTATATAAGAAATACGATCCTAGAATGAAGCCTATACCAGTGGATGAGGATTATGAGAACTGTGCCAGTGTCTCGATTTTAGCTCGAAAGATGAGGGAGTTAGTGAACATCAAGTAGAACTGACTTTATCTACTTGCGCCCCTTCCGCGCCCGCTCCGCCACCTTCCGCACCTCCTGCGCCCGCTCCATCCCCGCCACCAACGACGACTCCTCGGTTTCAATCACCACCACACCTTCCAGCCCCACCAGCGCCACCCTTCCACCGCCTCGGTTTAACACCAATGAGTCCTTGACCCCTTCTAGCACCACGTCGCCCTCCACGGCATTGCCGTTGGTGTCTTTGTCCCGCGCTTCCCAGACGGCCTGCCAGGAACCCAGGTCGCTCCAGCCGACATCCAAGGGGACGACGGCGCAGGGGGCGCCGTTGCACTTGGGCGCCTTCTCCATGACGGCGTAGTCGATGGAGTCGCTGGGGCAGGCGGAGAAGGCGGGTTCGTGGGGGCGGAAGAGGGCGGCACGGCGGCGGCCGTTGTCGACGGCCTGGCGGCAGGCGGCGAGGATGTCTGGGCGGTGGCGTTGGATTTCGGCCAGCCAGGTGGATGAGGCCATGAAGAAGATGCCACTGTTCCAGAGGTACTTGCCAGAGTTTACATAACTCTCAGCAGTTGGCAGGTCAGGTTTTTCGACAAAGGACGACAGATTGAGGGCGTCATCAGTATCTTTGGAGAGGGGCTTACCTTTAAGGATGTAGCCGTAGCCGGTGTTGGGGCCAGTGGGGACGATGCCGAAGGTGACGAGGTGGCCGGAAGCTGCGAGACTTGCGCCTACCTTAACCGCTCGCTGGAAGGCCTTTGTGTCCTTGATGACATGGTCGGCGGGCATGACGAGGAGCGAGTCGTCGGGGTCGGACAGCAGGGCCGCGAGGGTAAGGGCAGGGGCGGTGTTTCGGCCCATAGGCTCCAGTGCCACCAGGCATGGCCGGACGCCGACATCGCGGGCCTGGTCCAGGGCCAGGGCGCGGTGCCGTCGGTTGCAGACGATGATAGGGGCATTGACGCCTCGCAGGCCGCGAAGCCGGAGCAGGGTCTGTTGATAGAGGGTGCGGCGTCCGACGAGGGGTATGAACTGCTTGGGACGCGCTTGTGTGGAGAGGGGCCACAGGCGGGTGCCGGCGCCGCCGCAGAGGACTACGGGCTGCAGGGCCATGTTAACCTCAAGGGTATGCTTGGCCGATTATAGGCACGCCTGGCTACCTTGTAAAACGAAAAAAGTTTCATTAAAGTTGTGTGTTGAGACGGACGGAAGACACCTTAGACGGCGTCGAGAAGAAAACGGGCGTCTGCAATTACGCAGGAGGTCTAAATGGCCAGCTATCGAGTTATCTCGTCGGACTCACATATAATCGAGCCGCCAAACCTGTGGACGGACCGCATGGACAAGAAGAAGTGGGGCAGCCAGATACCCCACATGATTAAGGGCGGCGACGTCGACTGGTGGGAGATGGGGAAGACGAGGATGGCGACGGTAGGCGCGGTAACCCAGGCCGGGCTGCGCTTCGAGCGGCCCCAGGACATCAAGCAGGAAGGCACCTGGGACGCGGTGCGTCCCGGCGCGTACATCCCCGCCGAGCATATCAAGGACATGGACGTGGACGGGGTGTGGGGCGGGCTGGTGTACCCGTCGACAGGCCTGCCGCTATACGCCCAGGAAGACCCGGTGCTGCTGCGCGATGTGTTTGCCGCCTATAACGACTGGCTGGCGGAGTTCTGCAGCGAGTTCCCGGACCGGCTCAAGGGCATATCTATGATAATGCTGGAGGACGGCGTTCAGGAGGGCATCGAGGAGATGCGCCGCAGCGCCGACATGGGACTGGCGGGCGTCATGATCAGTTCCTTCCCTCGCAAGGGCCAGGCTTACAACGAGCCGATGTACGAGCCTTTCTGGGCGGCGGCGGAAGAGCTGGAGATGCCAGTGGCCCTGCACGTGACCACTAATCGTCCAGGGTGGACGCAGGTTATCAAAGACGGCAAAGCGGTGCAGACGGGCGCCGACCGGGTGCAGCACGACTACTACCCGAGGATGGACCTGTGCCACATGATCTTTTCGGGCGTCTTCGAGCGGTACCCCAACCTCAAAGCCGCCAACGTGGAGCACGAGTTGGGCTGGATACCCTTCTTCATCAAACGCATGGACAGGACATATATCGAGCGGCCCCAGGCGACGCCCCATCGATTCAAGAGTGGGGTGCTGCCCAGCGACTTTATGCGCAACAACGTGTACCACAGTTTCCAGGAGGACGAGATAGGCATCCAGCTCCGCCATTACATCGGTGTCGACAACCTGATGTGGGGCAGCGACTACCCCCACGCCGAGTCTACCTTCCCCAAGTCGCGGGAGATACTGGAGGACATCCTCAAGGGCGTGCCCGAGAAGGAGAAGGCCAAAATCGTCGGGGCTAACGCGGCGAAGCTGTACAAGTACTAGGCTTTAAGACCACGAGACACTACTTGCGGGGCGATGGGGTGAACATCGCCCCGCAGTCTTTTAGGAGGCTGCGATGACCATGACCAATCTATCTGGGAAGATACAGACGGTCCTGGGGCCGATTGACCCCGGCAAGCTGGGCGTCACCATGACCCATGAGCATTTGCTCATCGACTTCCGGTGCGTCTTCGACGAGCCGCAGGAGTCCAGCAAGAAGGCCCTGGCCTACGCGCCGATGCAGATGGAGAACCTGGGCTGGATCCGCTACAACTGGCGCAGCAACCTGGACAACCTTTCGGTTATCGACGAGGCCACGGCCATCGCCGAGGCGCAGCTTTACGCCCGCGCCGGCGGCAATGCCATTGTGGACGCCACCAGCCGCGGCATTGGCCGCGACCCGCTGGCGCTGGCGCGCATCGCACGGGCGACGGGGCTGAACATCGTCATGGGCGCCTGCTACTATGTCGGCGTTACGCATCCTAAAGACATGGCGAAGCGGTCTGTGGAGGAGCTGGCGGAGGAGACGGCGCGGGACGTGGTAGAGGGCGTGGGGGTTACGGGGGTAAGGGCGGGGATCATCGGCGAGATTGGCTGCTCGTGGCCGTGGCAGGAGACGGAACGGAAGGCGGTGCAGGCGGGGGCAATGGCGTCGAAACAGACCGGCGCGCCCATTCTTATCCACCCAGGGCGGCACCCGGACGCGCCCATGGAGATCATGAACGGCTTGCAGCAGTGGGGCGCGAGTCCGCCGCAGGTCATTATTTCGCACATTGAACGGACGATATACGACCTGCCGAGACTGAAGAAGCTGGCCGAGACTGGGTGCTACATCGAGTGGGACCTGTTCGGCCACGAGTGCTCCCACTATCCCTTCGCCGAGACCCACATGCCCAGCGACGCCCAACGCATCGACCAGATTGCGTGGCTGATGGAGCAGGGGTTCGAGAAGCAGATTGTGGTGGCGCAGGATATTTGCACCAAGCACCGGCTGGTGAAGTACGGCGGCCACGGCTACGCCCACATTCTGGAGAACATTGTGCCCCGGTTCCGCCGCACAGGGCTGACGGAGGACCAGATAAACATGGTGCTGGTGGAAAACCCGCGCCGAGTTCTGACTTTCAGGTAGGCTGGACATGGCATCACGCAAAGGCAAAATCCAGACCGTCCTCGGCCCCGTAGAGCCGTTACAGCTAGGCATCACTCTTACCCACGAACATCTGCTGGTGGACTTCCGGTACAGCTTCGTCGAGCCGGAGGACACGGCCCGGAAGGCTATGGCCCACGCGCCGCTGTCCATGGAGAACATTGGCTGGGTGCGGTACAACTGGTCGTCGAACATGTACAACACGCTATTAGATGACGAGCCGCTGGCGGCGAGGGAGTTGGGGTATTTTAAGGCGCGGGGCGGGCGAAGCGTGGTGGATGCGACGAGCGTCGGGATTAAGCGGAACCCTGGCGGGCTGGCGCGGGTCGCTAAAAACACGGGGCTAAATATAATCATGGGCGCGGGTTATTACCTCGCGCCGACGCATCCCAAAGACATGGCGTCGCGGACGGTGGAATCGCTGGCGGCGGAGACAGAGCGGGATGTGCTGGAGGGAGTGGACGGCACCGGGGTTAAGGCGGGGGTTATCGGCGAGGTTGGATGCTCGTGGCCGTGGCATGATAACGAGAGGAAGGCGCTGCGGGCGGCGGCCGCGGCGTCGAAACGGACCGGCGCGCCGCTGATGGTGCACGTGGGGCGGAATGAGGCGGCGCCCTTTGAAATCGCCGCCGAGCTGGAGAAGGCGAGGATGGACCTGTCGCACACGATTTTGTGCCATATCGACCGCACGGTGTTCGACAAGCGAAAGCTGGTGGAACTGGCGAGGACGGGAGCATATCTGGAGTTCGACCTGTTTGGGCATGAGGTATCGGGCTACCCGTTCACGCCGGACAAGTTTATGCCCAGCGACGGCGACAGGGTGGAGCGGGTGAAGCACCTGCTGGATGCGGGGTTTGCGGGACAGGTGCTGCTGGCGCAGGACATCTGCTACAAGCACCGGCTGGTGAAGTACGGGGGACACGGGTACGCGCATATTTTGGAGAACGTGGCGCCGAGAATGAGAAACGCAGGGGTCGGCCAGCCTGAAATCGATACAATGCTGGTAGAGAACCCGGCCAGGGCACTGGCCTTTCGCTAAGCTGCTCTGTTCTCTATACTGGCTAGCCACTAGTCAACGCGAAAACAAAACGCTCCCGGAGGTCCCTTGGAGAAGCCAGCCGTTACCCAGTACCCCGTCAGCAGCTTCATCGCGAGGCGGTGGAGCCCGCGAGCTTTTGACGGCAAGCGCCCGCTGGATAAGAAGACCGTCGGCACGCTCTTCGAGGCGTGCCGGTGGGCGCCGTCCTTTGGAAACCTTCAGCCGTGGCGGTTTGTCGTCGGGCTGAACTTCGACGACACGCACAAGGCTATCTTCGAGACGCTGACCGACGCCAACAAGCGGTGGTGCAAAAACGCGCCGATGCTGTTTATATCTGTGACGCGCCTCACCAAGCCTTCCGACAATACGCCATACAGCCACCCGCAACATGACCTGGGCCTTGGACTGGAAAACCTGTTCTTGCAAGCCGTGGACCTGGGCCTGTGCTGTCACCTCATGGCGGGCTTCTCCGTCGATAAGGCACGGGAGGCCTTTGGCATCCCCGAAGGCTTTCAGCCGATGACGGCAGGTGCGGTGGGTTATCCAGGGCGGCTGGAGGATATGCCGGAAGACTTGCAGAAGCGGGAGATGAACCCTAGAGAGAGAAACCCGCTTAACGCTTTTGTGTTCAGCAGACGGTGGGAGCAGCCTCTGAACCTTGGTTAGTGCATGACTGGTCCGTCCTAATTTTGTGGCGCCGATGCGGGGTTGTTAGCGCGGAGCCTCTTTTCGGCGCGGCGGGCGGCGGGTTCCATACGGAGGGGCCTGGGGAGGGCGCGGCAGGCGACGCGGGCGAGGGATATGTAGGACCGGAAGGCGGCCCTGACAGGCGGGTTCCACTTGAAGCCGTAGGCGTCGCGCAGCTTCGGGGGGAGGAAGCCTGCGGCGAGGACGTATATGGAGGGCGCAGCCAGCCAGGAGTACCAGCGGGCGGATAGCAGCGACCTGGCGAGAAGGCGGGATGTGGGGGATACGGTGATGACATCGCTCAATAACATATCCTGCACCCACGCCTGGAGGTCCGGCAGGGTTGGCGGCAGGTCTTGCTCGTCGATGCTGAAGAGCTGGGCCAGCAGCTTGCTTTCCTGATAGCAGCGCTCCCACTGCTGACGGGTGAGGTCCGGGAGTAAGGCGCGGTAGCCCAGGATGGCGGAGTCCACCAGGGTGGCATAGACCCAAAGCATGAGTTTCGGGTCGGCGGCGGAATAGCTGAGTTGTAGGTCTGAAGCAGCGCCGTTACTGTTGACTCTTGAGTGGACGGCATGAAGCCTCATGGCTGCATTAATGGCGGTCCGGGCATAGCCAAAGACCAGTTCGTTGGCGGTGCGGTGGGTGTTGAGAAAACGCTGCAGGGGCTTACGCCGGAACTGGCTGAAGTCGGCCACGCCCTGGGCGATTTTTGGGTGGGCGATTTGCATTAGCGCGGCCCTGACCATGGACAGGTTAATGACGGCCTCACTGCTGACGCGCCAGAGAACGCTTTGGGGGCCGAAGAAGCCCGCCGACGGGTCAGCGTGCCGGCGGGATAGGTCCTCCAGAAAGCTTTGGAATTCGGCAGTGGTGCTATAACGAGTCAGCGCGGTTCACCCCACATCCCGCAGGACTGAAGGGAAGTCCTGAGGTCTTAAAGATAGCTTAACCCCAGGAGTGAAGGCTATCAAATTGGCGGCCTAAAAATAAGGGAGTCCCCCATTTACCGAGGGACTCCCTTATCTGTGCTATCTAGCTACGTGTGGTCGGAGTCTGGCCTACTTATGGATTTGGACGTTGCCGCCGGTGAGCTTGCCGTCGCCGTTAAGCAGCACGCCTTCTACCCACATCTTGAACACGTCGTTCTTGCCAGGCTCGCCATTGTCTTCGACATAGGCCACGAAGGTCCTTCCATCAGTAAGGACGCCCGCGAACCAACCCTTGGTGTTGTTGTCGTAGACGGCAATGTGAGTCAGGGTGTGGGCGTGGAGGTTATCGGAGCCGTTGTGGTACTGAAGCTCGCCCTTAACCGTCCCATTCTTGTCGGACTGGACGTTGAACCCGCCGCGGCCGTTATTACCGAACCTCAACACGCCGGCGGTGATCTTGCCCGTGCCGCTTAGGAAGTCTACGACAAGGCTGTCGCAGTGACTGCCTGTGTCATCGTCGGTGACGCAGATGGTGACGGTCCTAGGGCCTGTCACAACGTACAGGTGACTGCCGGTGATGGGCACGCCGGCGGTGGAGTTGCCCGTACCTACCGGCGAGCCATCACCCCAGTCGATGCTGTAGGTCCAAGTGTCCTGAGTGCCGATGTCAGTGAAGCTGGCGCTAACGTTGAGAGGCGTTCCGATGAGGACATTCTGGTCCGCGCCAGCGTTGACTACGGGGGAGACGTTCTTAACGGTGACACTGGTGGAGGCTGAACCTGTGCCGGTGTCGTCGTCAGTGACGGTGACGTTCACGGCATACACGTCGGAGGCAGTACCGGTGGGATTGTCGTCCAGGTACTGGTGGCTGGCGCTGTAGGTCAGTACGCCGGCGGGCAGAGTTAGGGTGGTAGAACCCTCGCCCGCGCCCCAGCTTATGACCACGATGTGAGCGTCCAGAGTGCCGGCGTCGGTGACGGCGCCGCTGACGGTGACGCTGCCGTTCTCGTTAATAGTGAAGGGGCCGTTTACCGTGACCTGCGGGGCCACGTTGTTAACGGTGACACTGGTGGAGGCTGAACCTGTACCGGTGTCGTCGTCAGTGACGGTAACGCTGATGGTATGGGTGTCTGAAGGTGTGCCGTTGCCGGGCGACGCCCCGTCGTCCAGGTACTGGTGGGTGACGCCGCTGAAGGAGAGGACGCCCGCGCTAAGGGTGAGGGTGGTGTTGGCGGAGCCGTCACCCCAATTGATAACGACGGTATGGGTGTCTTCCACGCCGGGGTCGGTGAAGGAACCGGACAATGTGACACTGTCGTTCTCGTTTATGGAGGCGGGACTGACGTTCAGGCTCACGTTGGCCGGGGCCACGTTGCTCACAGTGATGGCGACAGCCTCAGTGTCTGAGCCTGTATCGTCGTCAGCCACGGTCACGGTTATGGTGTAGAGGTCGGAGGGGGTGCCCGTCGGGTTGTCGTCGGGGTAGGAGTGGGCGGCGGAGAAGGACCGAGCGCCCAAAGCCAGGGTCATGGTCTGGCTTTTGCCGTCGCCCCAGTCTATGGTCACAGTGTGGATGTCCTGAGTGCCGGGATCGCTGAAGCTGACGTTCAGGGTGGTGGACTGCCCTTCATTGATGTTAGCAGCGGTCAAGCTAGTGATGGATGGAGCCACGTTGTTGACGGTGACGGTGGCGCCGGCGCTGGCCAAACCGGTGTCATCGTCGCTGACCGTGACGCCGACGTTGTAGACGTCCGAAGCTGTGCCAGTGGGATTGTCGTCCAGGTACTGGTGGCTGGCGCTGAAGGTGGTCTGGCCGGCGGCCAGGTTGAGGGTGGTGGAGCCCTGGCCGAGGCCCCAGTTGATGACTACGGTAAAGGTGTCCGGAAGGCCAGGGTCAGTGAAGGAGCCATTCAAGGTGACGGAGCCGTTCTCGTCTATGCTGGCACCGTTCAGGGTAATGTTGGTAATGGTGGGCGCCACGTTATTTATGTGGACGTTGCCGGAGGAGACGGCGCAGCCGCCGAAGCCGTCGCAGACGCGGAGCTTGATGGGCTGGTCGTCGGGGCCGTCGCGGCCGGCGGCGGAGAAGACGGGGTTCTGGCCCGGAGTCTCGAAGACGCCGTCGTTGTCCAGGTCCCAAATGTAGGTCACGGGGTTGCCGTCAGGGTCGCCGTCCTGGCCGTTGAGGGCTACGGAGCCGCCCTCGTCAACGAAGTAGAAGCCTGCGATGGACTTGGGCGGGCGGTTGATGATGAAGTCGACGGCGGAATCCTCATCGCAGGCCACGAAGATGTCGAAGAAGCTGGGGCCGACGATGTTGGTCCCGGGAGGCAACACAACCTCGACGCGGTAGTCGCCGACGAAAACGTCGAAGAAGCTGAAGCTGCCGCCGGCGGAGGTGGTGTTGTCCACAATGGTGTTGTCAATCAAGGAGCGCAGGTTGATCTGTACGGGGAATGGGAAGGGCGCGCCGCCGGAGGTGGAGACCGTGCCACTGATGGAGCCGTAGCCTGCAGTGGCGGGGGTCAGGTAGATGGCTGCGTCGGACAGGCCGACGGTCTGCAGCCGGTAGTGGACACCGCCGCCGGAAGGCGTGAAGGTATTGGAGTTAATACGCAGGTTCCACTGGCCTGTGGAGGAAGCGGCGGGGCTGATGGTCTGGTCGATGCCTGGGGGCACCGGCGCGGTCAGGATGTGGGATGTAGAGGCCGCGCCTACAGGAGTGAAGAACTGGGTATCAACCGTGGCGGTGCCGGGGGAGGGCGGCGTGGGCACGTCGGTGCTGAACCAGCGCACACCCAGGGTCTCGGAACCGTTGACGTTGAAGAACCAGCGCACCGGAGCGTCGGCCTCAATGCTGGCCCAGGTGGGACTGTTTATGGCCGCCTGGCTGGCGCCATCTATGACAGCGCGCCAGTGGGGCTGAGTGCTGGGAGTGCTGGGAGTAGTGACCTTGATGCGGTATATACGTTCGGCCACAGTAGCGATGGAATCAGTGGCGCTAACCTCGGTGCCCGCTGCTGTCCCGGCGGGGTAGGAGGCGTTGAGGGTGGCCACCAAGCCGTTGGTGGTGGTGTCGTACACCTGGGCCACCAGGTTTTCCGGGTTCATGTTGTTGACGGAGTGCGCGTAGACCGTGAGGTCTACACTGGCGCCGGAGGCCTTGAAGAAGAGGTGCTCAGCGCCGTTGGACTGGGTGTTCATGAAAAGGGGCGTGCAGATGCAGCCTTCGGGGCCGTCATAGTCGATGGAGAAGTCGGGAGTAGGCGGCAGGTTGACCTGGACGATGGTGCTGTGGAGGGTGGAGCCGCCGTCCTTGTCGATGATTCTGCCCTTGACGGTGTGGCTGCCGGCGTCGTTGAACCAGCAGTCGGTGCTCATGTTGGTGCCGCTGCCAGCGTAGGTGGCGCCCAAGAGGTCGCCGCCGTTACAGTCGAAGGCGAAGTGTAGCCCCGCGGCAATGTCTCGCGATGAGGGGTCAAACTGAGGACCGAAGTTGATGGTGGTGGAGGAGCCCTCGGTTATGGGCCCGCTGTTGGAGAGGCTGGAGGTGGGGGCCACGTTGTTGACGGTGACCTCGACGGTGTCGCATCCCTGCGCGCCGTCCTTGTCAGTGACGCAGACATTGACATTGTAGATGCCGTTGTCGTTGTACTGGTGGCTCAGAGTGAAGGACTTGTTGGCCTGGTTGATGGGCAGAGGCTGTGTGCCGGTGCCGTCGCCGTAGTTGACGGTGCCGGTCCAGGGTGAATCGGCGCCGGGGTCGGTGAAGGAGCCACCGAAGGGGCCATCGAATTCGACGACGTATCCAGTGAAGAAATACCCGCTGCCTGGCACGTCGTTCCATTTGCCGGTAGGCGAACCTACTCCGAAGAAGTGGATGGCGCCGCCGGCGCTCATTCCGTCGCCGTTGGGTTCGCCAGCGTTCCAGTTGGTGTAGACAAAAGGCTCGCCGGTGACCCAGCCAAACCCGGAGCCAACCCAGGTGCCGCCGATCCAGTAGCCGTGGGCGAAGGGCACGCCGAAGGTGGCTGGAGGCAGGTTAGCGTTCAGGAAGCTCTGCTCAGCGCCGGAGGTGATGGTTACCAGGTGACCGGCGGAGCCGCCGCAGATGAGAGCCTGGGCCGCGGCATGGGCGCTGGGCCATGTGAGGCCGCCAGGGACGGATACCGATAGGTAGCGATGGCTGGTACTGGGGTCGGTGACTGCGCCGGCGCATGAGGGGGCATTGGTGTAGGTCTGCCCTTCATTGATAGTGGCGTCAGGCCCGGCGTTAACCACAGGCGCCACGTTGTTGACGTGGACTGGGACGCTGTTCTGAGACCCGTACACACCCAGGATGCCAATTCCGTTGTGGAAGGCGATGACCTGGGAGGATGGGCCAGCGTTGCCGGTCAAGAAAACTGAGCTGCCGTTGTTAAAGTAGAGCTGCGTTAGGCCGCTGGCCAATACGTGGGTGGAATTGACCGGCGTGACGCAGCAGATTCCGTTGTAGCCGCTGGTCTGGAATTGCAGGCCAAAGGCGCCAAGGAAGGTATTCCAAATGGCAGCCTCGCCGCCAGCACCGCCGCAGCAGCCCGTGCCTCCCCCCAGGTAAACGTTGCCGCCAGCGTTGACGTAGTCAATTAACACCTGCTGGTTGGGCGAGCCGGGGTGGGGCCAGGCGGCTAGGAAGACGCCGTCGTATTGCTGAAGCGTGGCGAGGGTGAAGGGCAGTCCGGTGTTTACGGTCCAGGTATGGCCCGCACCAGTCATGGTATTCGCCAGCTGAGGCCCTACCAAGCCGAAGTTGTTGGAATAGACCAGGAAGTTGCCCGTCCCGCCGCCGGTAAACCAGCTGGCTATGTTCTTGGCGAAGACGCCGGCTGCTCCGGGTATGGCGTTGAAGCCCTGCTCGGCAATAGTCCACTCGTCATGGTTGACCACGATGTGACCGCCGCCGCCCGCCGAGGAGCCGCCATCCTTGTCGGTCACTGTGACGCTCACCGTGTAGGGAGCGTTGCCGGGCTTGTTATCGACGTAGGTGTGATTTGCGCTGAAAGTGAGGACGCCGGGAGCTAGGTTCAGGACGGTGTTGGGAGAGCCATCGTCCCAATTAATGATGACGGTGTGTTTGTCTGGGGCTCCCGGGTCTGAGAAGGAGCCGTTCAGTGTGGTGGATTGACCCTCATTGATAGTGTTAGGCGTCGCCGTCAGACTGGTTATGATGGGCGCCACGTTGTTGACGTTGAGCTGGAAGGTGGTGCTTCTGGTGATAACGCCGTCAAAAACGTTGATAGTCACCACCTGGGTCTGAATGGGGCCGTCAGTGGTGTTGAAAGACCAGCTCCAGGCGCCCGGGCCGGTCTTGGTAACCGTGCCGATGGACGCGCTCAGGGTTAGCTGGGCGTCGGTGTTGTCTACGTCAGCGTAGGTGCCGCTGTTGTTGGCGGTCTGGCCCTCGTTAACAGTCACCGAGGCGCTGTTGCGGTTAATGGTGGGCGGGTCGTTCACGGCGTCGACCGTAATAGTCGCCGTAGCCACGTTGGATGTGGCGCCCTTGTTGTCAGTGGCCTTGTATGTATAGGACGCCGGCCCGTTGTAGTTGAGACCAGGCGTCACGTTCCAGCTATTTCCGCCGGGAATGACCACTGGGCTGACGCTCACCAGGTTGAGAGATACGATCTCTATCTGTATTGGATCGCCATTCGGGTCAGTGCATGGAGGAGTGCGGGATACGGTGGCGTCCTCGCTCATGCTGAAGGCGTCGTTGTTGCAGGTGGGTGGTGTGTTGGTTAGCACATGGACGTGGAACTGGGTGAAGGCGGCGGTGCCGTTGGACGCGTTCGTGGCCGTGATAGTCACGTCGTAGTCAAAGGGCGGGCTGGTGGTCGGCTTGCTCCACGACCACGTGCCGTTGTTGGTGCCGGTCTTGGTGACAGATCCCACCGAGGCAGTGATGCCCACGTTCGCCCCCGCCCCGCCATCGCTATAGGTACCGGTGTTGGTCGCCGCTGCCGGCTGATTCACGGTTACCGAAGCGTTGTCTGCCGCGACGGTCGGGAAGAGGATCGCCTCGGAGTTCGTCTCCAGACGGAACATCCCTCCGGACTGCCCACCGCCGTCGAAGACGATGAAATCGAGCTTGTGGTTTCCGGACAGGGTCACCGGATAGGTGATGGGGACCGTCCAGGGGGCGGCCAACTGCACGCCCACCAACTGGGGATCGCTCCCGTCCGCATTCGATATATAGATCCAGGAGCAGTTGTCGGCGGCGAGGTAGAGGATGAAGTCACCGTTCCCGCTCACCGGGGTTGAGTATCGCGTCCAGCTCTGCTGCTTGTCCCCCGGGGGACCTCCATACTGGGAAGTTAGACCGAACCACTCAAAGCCCGGCCAGGCGTTGATCCAGTCGGCGGTGAAGATGTGACTGACGGAGCTTTGGAACGAAGCCCCGTTCGCCACAAACGCCTTATGCGGGTTCGTCCAGGGCGCGTCGAGGCCCACCGCGGGGTTCGGCACACAGATCGTGCTGGGCCAGTTCGGGTCCTGGGGGTTGGGGGGTACGATCGCGTTCCAGGTATCCACGTGCGACCCGCTGGTGTAGACCACCGGCAAGGCAAAGACGCGGATGTTATCGAGGGCTGGACCGCACGCGGCGAAGGTTCCGCTGAGGCAGAGGGGTCCCGTGGTGAGGCTGGTGAAGGTAAGAGTTGTGGTATTGGAGTTCGCCGTAAAGTTGAAGGTCTCCGGCCACCAGCCCATGTTTGTTGCGGAGCGTCCCGCTGTGGCGAAGGTAGGTGTGGCCGATTGTCCCGCCGCCGACACCTGGAGCACCACGCCACCTCCGTTTCCAGGGTTGCCCGCCAGGTCGAAGACCAACTCGTAGTTATGCCCTACGAAGGTTGGGAAGCTCTGGCTTATGCTGCCGGGAAAGAACCCGTTCAAATCAAGGCTGTATGAGCCCTCACTGGGTTGCCACTCTGACGAGTGAACAACGTCCACATCCCCTGAATTTATAGTCCAGGAGGCGGTGGTGCCGGTCTCGAAGCCTCCATTGGAGATAAGGTTGGTGGCAGCCTCAGCCGGACCAGGCACCAGGGCCATGGTAACCGCCAGGACCATCGCTGCTAACAGACCCAGGACCGCTACATTAACTCTACGGGCCGCAAGTGTATACATACCATTAGTCCTCATAATTCCTAAATTTGCGGTTCCATCCTTGTTGCTCGCATCTACGACAAAAATCTAGTCTCCTGATAACCAGGGGCAAATCTTAATCACACAAAACCCACACTTCATAAATCCCGATAATTCTGGGGTGCGGTCTTGTAGGCAGATAGGGTGCCAGCACCCAATTTTCAGGTGGTGCCACCCCCCAAAGGGGTATTTTCGGGGGTGGTATAGGGCTAGCCCCTAGCTGGCTTTAAGGGGCAGTCCCAGTACGCCAACAAAGAACAGAGATCGCCCAGGGCAACTTGCCTAAGGAAGAGACGACTCCAGTCCGCCTTGTCGACTGGCAGCGACAATGGGAGTTGTGCGGAAGCCGCTTTTACTTTTGGGGGAGCACTTGTGACAGGTGTGGCCCGCCCGCGAGCAGCCGTGCGGCCTCAGTGCCTACCTGCCGCACAATCTCGCCGGCTGGCTCAATGCTCTTGATAAGGTCGACGCCCTCGCCGGCAAAGACGACTCGAATGTCGGGGTCGCCGTCCTGGGTGGCGCGGTTGTAGGCCTGGCGCTCGGCGTCCAGGTTGTCGGCCAGCTCGCCCTCGCGGCCCTGCCATTTTTCAAAAAATCGGTTCTTGATGGCGCGTCCGGTGAAAGGCTTGGGCCAATCATAGCCGCGAATAGTATCGAATATGCGGGTACGAACCGTGTCCTGGGCGGTGGCCTGAACGATTCGCTCCTTGATGCGGCGGTGGCCCAGGGCTTCGTCGGAGGCGTAGAGACGGGTGCCCATGAGCGCGCCGCAGGCGCCCATCATCAGGACAGCGGCCAAGCCCCGGCCGTCGGCGATGCCGCCGGCGGCGAGGACGGGCGTGGGGTGGAACGCGTCTATGACGGCGGGCAGCAGGGGAAACAGGGCCTGGTGGGCGCCGTGGCCGCCGGCCTCCGTGCCCTGGGCGACGATGAAGTCCGCCCCGGCCTCCTGGGCCAGGCTAGCCATTTCGAGCGACTGCACCTGGCATATGAGCTTGACGCCTCGCTTTTTGATGGCGCCGGCGTAGGGCCGCGGGTCGCCGAAGGAGAGCATCACCACCGACGGCTTGTAGTCGAGGATGAAGTCGAGGGTTTGGCGATTGGTGTTCCAGGTGATGAGGCCCGCGCCCCAGGGACGCTGAGTCCGTTCAGTGACCTCGGCCAGCTCCTTAGCCAGCCATTCCCTGTCGCCGTGGCCGCCGCCTACAAGCCCCAGACCGCCGGCGTTGGACACCGCCGCCGCCAGCGCGCCGCCCGCGACGCCGCCCATGGGCGCGAGGCCGATGGGGTAGGACAGATGGAAGGCTTTGGTGAAGGCGGTGGTGATGGCCATTTTTGTCTCCAGCGCGGGTGTTGGCGCCAACAGCATAGGAGGGATAGGAAGAATAGGCAATGATGGCGCGTTTGCCTGACGCTGGCGGGAAATGCATGTACACATCCGCCGAGTTATTGCATGATGCCAGGATGGAGACACGAACCCTTACCGAGGGTACTAGGGCTATTGCCGGAGCGTGTCAGTACCTCATGCGCCTCCGCCACCCAATGATAGATTCCAAAGTGGCTAAAAAGAGAAGGGTTACGACCTAGGCAGTTACCCGAGACTTAGTAGTGGAAAACATTGAGGAACTGTGCCACATGGTGAACTCATAACGGCCTCGGGGCACCTATGCCATGGGGGAGGCGGAATTGGCGAAGCTAGTGACCCGCGACAGCATGATAGGGGTGTCTGAGGCGCTGGCGCCGGAGGGCGTGAGGGCGGGGTAGCAGATTTGGAATCGACTGGGCTGAACCTTGCCCACTGGATAGGGTACATAGTCGCAGCCAACTTGCTGCTCAAAGTTGTCTGCGAGGAAACCTAGGCTGCTGTTGGAGCCTATCCTCAGTTATAATCACGGCCCACTTATTTTTCCCAAGCCTGTCACTGAGCGCCGATGAGCGGCTGGTCAGGGTTGAACCCACCCAATGATCTCGTTCCTTTGAACTCAAGAGACAGCAGGTCGAGAACCTTAACCATCGTGTCGCCTTTCCACCCAGTCCCGATGGAGCGGGCGCTCACGTAGACATAGCGGCCGTCGGCGGAGAGGCCGAGCACGCGGACGTGGAGCCCGGGCTCAAGGTGGGCAACCTCGGTCATGGACTGGGCATCGAACACAGAAAGGCCGCTGGGGGGGACGTTGGGGTTTCCCTGAATTGAGCTTCCGAGCAACAGCCACTTGCCGTTGGGTGAGAGGTCAATATCGCTCACCGGCAGATCAAGCCGGCGAAGTTGGCGGAAATCGTCAGTGGCAATGATCTGAAGCCCCAGCGGCTGTTCGACCACAGCCTTAGTGTCTTTGTCCCACACGCCCTCAGTCCCGGTGACATATAGACGATCCCCGTCTGGGATAAGGACAACGCGCCGTGTGATTCCAGGGGCCTCTTTCGCATATGCCGGTCTGCTCACCCAGTCAAGCATACGGCTAAGTGGTGATTGGGGATGGATGATGTTGGCCTGTTTCAAAAGCTTGCCTTGCGCGAGGTCCACCACGGTCACTCTGTCTGTGTCTGCGTGAACGACGTAAAGCCGCTCGCGGTCCAAGTCCCACGCGAGGCCGGCGCTGTAATCTCTCAGTGGAGTGCCGCCTTCCGCCGGCTCCCCACTTACAACGAAGCCGTGTCTAACCCCCTCAAGCGTCACATCGGCCAGGACCCGGCCTTGCCCCACGTCCACGATCACCACGTGAGCCGTTGCTCCTATTCCCCCCAGAGCGCCATACATCGCCAGACGGTCGCCCGAGGGGAGCAATCGCATTTCCAATGGGTTGAAGCCGATGGGAAGCTCCGCCACGAGTGACAGCCTCTCGGTGTTAGGGTCGTAGCGGTGCAGCCTGTGGGTTAGAGGCTTGTTGGATGAGGGATCCATGAATATGACATACAGGCCGGTGTTATCCTCACTGAAGGTTGGGAGGTAAAACTCCGTCATGCCCGCCGGAACAACCTTCTCCGTCCAAGAGACAAGGTCTACCACGTGAAGACGCCTTTCCTCTGGCGTGTACGGCGTGCAGTTCCGCCTGCCCCCCTCCTCTGTACAGATTTCTCGGTCGGCGGTAGCAAGGTGCCAACCGACGACGGCCACCATCCGTCCGTCCCGACTCAGGGCGTACGACCCGGAGCGGCCCTCCCAACCGAGATCCAACGGGGTGTAACCTTCTACATCGCGCAGCGTTACGGGGTCCACAGGGCGGACTGCCATGGTATGGCGGGTCCGCTCCCCTCCCGCTATCTTTTCGTGAACGACATGCGGAACCAACAAGAGCACCCTGGCAGCGGGCTCATTGCGGATCGGGGATAAGGTCGGCGTCGGCTGCTTAGTGGCTGTGGGAGATGAGGTCGGGGTCGGCTGCTCGGCGATTGTGGGAGACGGGGTAGTACCACGGCCCTGAGGGCTGCCACACGCGAAGGCAAGGATGGCTACCAAGGCCAGCCCCAAGGCTAATGGTGTTACCCAACGTCTCATCACACCACCTAGTTACACTTCAATCCACCCCATATACAACTGAGATAGCGAAGAGGTTCCATTTTTACACTGCCTGCGGATAGAGGTTTCAAAGTTGGGAACGCCCAGAAAGTGCCCCACGCCCGCAAGTAAAGGGGAAGCTACCCCCACACTTTTCGTAAAAACAATGGCTTGGGAGGCCGTCCTGTATAGAATCAAGAACTTTTGAAATGGGTCTTCGCGCACTAAGTATAACACGGGACACGCCGCCGTAGCCCCGCCACGACTCCTGTGCCAACCAGAGGTCAAGGGCGGCGTGTCCCGCCGTTTTGCTGTCCCGGTTTTCCAGGGTAGGCTGAGGGGTCTACAAACTAATGCGCCGCCTTGCCTCGGCATAGAGCGGGTCGTCGCGGCGGAAGACATCGGGGTTCTTGCCTTTCGCCAGCGCCACGTAATAAGTGAACATCTGCAAGGGCACTATGTAGGTCAACGGACTCCATAAGTCCGGCGTTGGCGGCATAGATAGCCTGTCCGAGGCCAGCTTTGAAAGAGTCTCATCGCCCTCTGCCGACAAGGCTAAGACCGGCGCGCCGATAGTGGAGAAGGCCTGGGCGATTTCGGCGGCGCGCTGGCGGCCTGGGCCTGGCGGGGCGATGAGGGTGAGGAGCGTCTTGGGGTCGCTGGAGAGGAAGGGGCCGTGGAGGAGCTGCTCAAGCTGGAAGCCTTCGGTTATGGTGTAGCTGGCCTCCTTCATCTTCAGGGCCACCTCGTAGGCCGTGGCGGCGTTGCCGCCCCATCCGGCAAAGTAGAATCTGCTGCTGCCGGCATAACGGTGGGCCAAGCGCTTTATTTCAGGCTCGAGGCCCAGGGCGGCTTGCATCGCCTCCGGTATCGCATCCAGCTCCGCTTTCAGACTCGACGCCTCTTTCTTGTCGCTGGCGCGGCCCAATTCCACCGACAGCAGCGCCAAGACGGCCAGGGCGGAGGTGTAGCTGATGGTGAAGGCGGAGGACTTTTCTCGTTCACAGGTCCTGAGGACCAGGTCAGCGGCCTCGACGGTTGGCTCGGCCTGGGTGCTGCTCATGCATACGGTGAAAGCGCCGCGTTTTTTTGCTATATCCAGCGCTTGAAGGGAGCTGCCTTTGGCGCCGGAGTGGGTGATGATGATAACCGCATCCGACGGCCCTAGAGGTGGCGTGTAGTGGGCGAACTCGAAGGAGTTCCACGCCTGCACTCGGTTGTGCCAGCCGCCGGCGTTTCGCATCCAGAACTCGCCGATGAGGGCGGCGTGCCAGGAGGTGCCGATGCCTACCAGATGAATCCTCTCGCGGCTAAGCGTCTGCTCCGCGGCTTCCTTGACCTGACCGTTCGGGTCCGAGAGAAGCACTCCGACTTTTGCCGGCTGGCGCACGATGGCGTCGTGCATGTGGTACGGGTGGCCGTTGCGGGGCTGGGTGGTCATAAGCGGGAATTTCCTAAAGACGGTGTTTAATTACGGTGGGGCGTTGGTGGTATTTGTGGACGAGAGGATGTGCGGGGCGTGTCAGTAATATGGCAAGGGAGGATGCTGTCACAACAGATTCCTCGACTGCGTCCTTCCGAGTACAGAAGGACTACGCTCGGAATGACAGTTTCGCTTGTTGGTTGGCGTAAACATAGGACAAATCATCACAATGTGTTGGATTGGCACCGCACTAATCCTCTGGCGCGGGACGGATGGGCAGGCGGAGGCTAGGGTGGCGTTGGAGGAGGCGCTGCCATACGCGGCGGCCAATCTTGTCCGCCTCGGCGATGATGGAAGCCTCGTCCACGTGCAGCATTTTGCCGTCGCGCAGCACCCACTGGCCGTCCACCATGACCGACTCGATATCGCTGGGCTGGCCGTTGTTGATAAAACTGGAGACGATGCGTATAGCCGGAACCAGGTTGGAGCGCTGCACGTTGACGATGAATAAATCCGCCTTCTTGCCCGGTTCCAGGCTGCCGATTTCTTTTTCCATGCTGATGGCGCGAGCGCTGCCCATAGTAGTGTCGTACAAGACATCTTCTGGCTGAGGGTTGGCGGCGTCCTGGCGGAGGATACGCTCGGTGAACATGCCGGTGCGCATAACCTCCACCATGTCCTGGGTATTGTTGTCGGTGCCCATGCCAATGACCGCGCCGGCGGCGCGAAGGGCAGGGATGGGCGGTATAACGGCGCGTCGGGCGGCCATGGCAGGCTGGTGGGAGACGTTGGAGCGGGTGGCGCCCATCAGGGCGACCTCAGAGGGGTCTAGGTAGCGGACGTGGGCTGCGACGAGGCCCGGACCTAGATAATCGTTGTGGTGGAGGGTGTGGGCGGGGCGGACGCCGCGCATCTGCAGCAGCGATTCGACCTCTATCTGCGACTGGGAGAGGTGGATGGTGTACTTGGCGTTGTACTTCTCGGCCAGGGCGCGGGCATCACGCAGCAGCTTTGGCGATGTTGTTTCCACCAGGCCGGTGGAGACCATGCAGGCCAGGCGGCCGCTGGCCTGGCCGTGCCACTTCTCGAAGAGCCTGCCCGCGCGTTCTATGTCTCCAACGCGCTGTTTATCCGAGTAATCTAAGACCGGCTCGCCGGGGCGATAGCCCTGAGGGACGACGCCATCGGCGGTGTTCTCGGCCAATGCCCATCGCAGGCCCGTCTTGGCTAAATCGGAGGCATAGCGGTGGATGCCTTTGGCGATTTCGACGGTGGTGGTGCAGCCGGTGCGGGCGCATTCGATGGCGCTGAGGAGGGCCATGACGGTAGTCTCGTCG
The DNA here is from genome assembly GCA_016872285.1 of SAR202 cluster bacterium. Taxonomy (NCBI): domain Bacteria; kingdom Bacillati; phylum Chloroflexota; class Dehalococcoidia; species SAR202 cluster bacterium. The sequence continues at coordinate 26,215 of VGZZ01000011.1, forward strand.
TCGGTGATCATATCGCGGGGGTCTTCGGGCAGGCGGAAGCTGGAGGGGAAGCCGAAGTCCTCGGTAACGCCGCGGAAGAGGTTGGCGGTAAGGTGGGCGTGGCAGTTAATGAGGCCGGGAAACACAGCCTTGCCCCGCCCGTCGACAACCTGCGCCTGGGGATAGCGGGCCGCGAGGTCTTTGGACGGGCCAAGGGCGGCTATACGGCCGCCGTCGATGGCGATGGCCGCGCCGTAAAGAACGTCACGGGCAGGATTGCCCGTGACAATGGTGGCGTTTTTGATAAGTGTGGCAGGCATCAACTACTTATAGTCTCCCCCGCCCTGAGGCGGTCCAGGTAGAGTTTAATGGTATTGGAGGAAATAGCAAAGCCCACGCCTTCCACGTTGATGTCGACCAGCTTGGAGCTGACTACTCCGACTACCTGGCCCTGGAGGTTCATCAAGGGGCCGCCGCTGTTGCCCGGGTTGATGGCGGAGTCTGTCTGTATCCAGATTACGTTCCTGCCCTTGTCCCACTTGATAGCGGAGACCAGCCCCCTGGTGACCGCTATATCCTGGGCCCTGAGGGGGAACCCCAGGACCAGGACGTCGGAGGCCAGGGGCGTGGTGCTCAGCTCACCCATCTCCAGCCACGGGAGGTCCGGCGCGTCGATTTTCACGACGGCGAGGTCGTGGACCAGGTCGCGCCCAATCAACCGGGCGGCGTGGGTAGTCCCGTTGTCGAGATGGACTGTAATAGTCGCCGCGCCGGTGATGACGTGGTTGTTGGTCAGGATATGGCCGCCGGCGTCGAAGATGAAGCCGGAGCCAGCGGCGTCCTCGGTCTCGATTCGCACCACCGCGCTGCGGGCCTTGGCGGTGATGTCACGCAAAGGCTTGGAGCCGGGAATGATGCTGCTTTCAATGATTATGGAGGACTCGCTTACTGAAATGCCCTGCTTGCGCGGCGCCCATCGAGGCATGACATCCCTGGTGGAGGTGCTGACCACCTGCCTCACGTTGGAGCCGTCCGCGTTCATCACAAAGATTTGTGTCCTGGCGCCGTCCCGCCGGTCGCTGGAAAAGACGATTTGCTTGCCGTCAGGGGACCAGTCCCCGCTGCTATCCGCGAATTCGTTATTGGTGAGGGGAACGGCGCCGCTGCCGTGGATGTCCATCACAAAGAGGTCCCAATCGCCGTCGCGGTCGGAAGAAAAGAGAATTCGTTGGCCGTCAGGGGACCAGCTTGGGGTGTAGTCCGCGCCGGGGCTGGATGTCAGCCTTTGAAGGCCGGCGCCGTCGGCGTTGATAACGTAAATGTCCCAGTTGCCGTCCGGCGTCATGGCGGCGAAAGTAAGCCTGTCGCTGTCAGGGGACCATGAGGGCATGGCCTCGGACACGCCGAGGGTTTAGGTGAGCCGCCGCGAGTTATTGCCGTCCATGTCCGCGATGTACAGCTCCAAGTCGCCGTCGCCGACACCCATGTAGGCCACCTTCTTGCCGTCCGGCGACCAGGCGGCGAAGGCGTTCTGGGCGGAGGGGAGGAGGACGAAGGGCCAGGTGCCGTCGTCGTTAATGATGACGGTGTTGCAGGAAGGGGCGCATCCGGAATAGATGAGCCTGCGGCCATCGGGCGACCAGGTTAACATAAGGTATGAGTCCGAAATGGTGGCGATGTTCCGCTTGTTGGCGCCGTCCACGCTGACAACAGTAAGCTCATCCCGCGTGCCGTTGATCGCGGTGAAGGCGACCCTGTCAGGCTCCACGGTGACGGAAGCTGCGGCGGAGCTGGTGACCTGGCCCTGGGTGGCGACGGCCTTTACGGTCTTTTTGAATACGCCGGGCGAGTAGCCGGAGGTAAACATGCCGTCGTCTGTGATCGACCCGCCGCCAGATTCTACGCTCCATTGAACATTTAGGCCGGAGATACGGTTGCTATACTGGTCTATGCCCACGGCTACGAACCGCTGGCTCATGCCGACGCCAAGGTCTATGTCGGCAGGGCCGACGAAGACCCGCTCCAGGGCTGCCGGCTGGACGATGACATCGATCAGAACGGTCTCGGCGCGGTCTCCCTGTGTTGCTGTCACCTCTATGGCCTTGGAGAACCGCATAGCGACTTTGGAGGCTATGAACCGGCCGTCGCTGCCCATGACTCCGGCGTCCGGGTCCTTGAGGACCCAGGAGAAGGGAACGTCGCCAATCCTGTTATCGTGGCGGTCCACGGCGTAGACCTGGATGGGCATGGACGCGCCGGCAACAATGGTAAGGGGTGAGGCGACGGCGATACGTTTCATGGGGCCAGGCAGGATGGAGACGTCGAAGGTTTTTTCGATGGACTGCTGGCCCAGGTCGGCCCTGACCTTGATGGCGGAGGGGAAGTCGCCGGCTTTGGCGCCGGTGGTCAACCTGCCCTGGGGGGTAACGGATCCAATCTCTGAGGTGGAGGTCCAGGAGAAGCTGCCGCCGGGCGTGGGGTTGCCGAAGGCGTCCTCTAAACGCGCGGTGAAATTATATCCGGCCTCGACGTTCAGCTTCGTCGGAGGCGGGCTGACGGCTATCCTGGCGGGGGCGCCGTGTTCCAGCACAACGTCGAAGGTCGCTTTCGCGGTCTTGTCGCCCTGAAAGGCCTCCACGCTGACGGCGGCGGGGTATCGGCCCGCTTTGGTGGTGGCGTCGAGGCGACCGCTTTGCGAGATGGCGCCTACGTCAGGGGAGGCCGAGAACTTGTAAATAAGCCCCGGGATGGGGTTGTCGAACTGGTCCAGCCCGCGGGCCTCCACCTTGAGGGCGCCGCCGACCTGGGCGGCCAGCTCTCGCCGGTACCCGTCGACAGCCACCCTGGCCAGCGGCCCCGGCTCGACGACGATGGCTATGGATGCCTCCACCTCTGACGAATCGCTCTTCTTAGCAGAGGCGACACTTACTTGGTAGGTCCCCGTACGGGTGTACTGGTGGGTGACGCTTTTAATGGAGGGGTTGGTAGCGGCGAACTGACCATCGCCAAAGTCCCAATTCGCCTCGCCCACGCCGTTGAAGGAGTGGGTAAAGGTGACGGTAAAGGGGGCCTTGCCCCTGGAGGCGCTGGCTTTCAGGCTTGAGCTGCTCTGATTTGAACATCCTGAGAGAACCAGGATGACGACGAGGGTAAGTGAGAAAAGGACGGATGATGTGAAAGTGTTTTGCCTGGACGGGATGGAAGGCCCTATATCCGCTAATAAGTTGATCACTCTTCTACAGCACCTCTTCCCTAGGCTTGGGGACCCTGGTCAGCGCCGTGGGGGTTTATAGCAATCTGAATCCAGGCCGCCGCACAAACCGCGACAGCCATAAATTGGATTATGGGCAAATACAGACTTGGGATTACCTCTTTTTGCACGAAAAGGCCGGATTACTCTGGTAATCATCGGGAATTAAAAAAAGCCCTGGCAGACTGGTTCTGCCAGGGCAAAAACAACAAAAGCTCGCGCTTTTCGTGCTAGAGGACTTGGTCTATTTGCATAGGCAATCCCGGCGCGACGGCCATACGTAGACGAGGGGCAAGAGAGTCCACGCTTCGCCGCGGGGGTCTAACGATGGCGATACATAGGACTGAAGCGCGGACTAGCCTATTTGATGCGGCTGGTCCAGGGAATGACTAGGGCTTCTATCGGTCCTTAAAGGAGAAGCTGTGTTCCTCCCGCGTGATGATCTCCAGCAGGGCGGGCTGGCCGGCCTCGGTGACTTTTTGGGCGCGGCGCAGGGCAGGGGCGATGTCCTCCGGCCTCTCGACGCGCTCGTTCCAGGCGCCCATAGCCTGGGCCACCATGTCGTAGCGGCCGGTGAGGCGCTTGATGTTGTACAGCTTGTGGGACACCGCGAAGCGCTCTGGCTGGTAGATGCCCATGCCGGAGTTGTTGAGAACGATGGTGAGGACGGGTATGCGCTCCCGCACCGCCGTCTCCATGTCCAGCCCCACCATGCCGAAGGCGAAGTCGCCGAGGACGTTGATGCACAGCTTATCGGGGGCCGCCAGCTTGGCTCCCAGGGCGAGGCCGAGGCTGTAGCCAAGTTGGGTAGACTTGCCCCAGCCGAGGAAGCCTCGAGGGGTCAAGGTCTCGAAGAAGGGGGACATGTGGTCCCGGGGGCTGCCGGAGTCGTGGGTGACGATGGCCTTGCGGCGGTCCAGTGCGCGCATCATCTCCCAGATAACGCGATACGGATTGATAGGCGTCTCGTCGGAGGTGAGCTTGGGCATCCATTCGCCCAGCCAGGCGTCCTTTACCGCCTTGACCTCGCGGGCCACCTCCGGGGCCTCCCTGGGGACGTTGGAGCCGGCCTGGGCTTTGACCTCGTCGATGACCTGGCGCAGCACCAGCCTGGCGTCGCCGATGACGGCGTAGTCGGGGTTGTAGTCCTTGTTTATGTCCGACTCGTCGTTGGTGCAGTGGACAATGGTCTTGCCGGGCGGAACGTCCACGCCGAAGTGAGTGCGGGTGAAGCTGCATCCGATGCCGAAGACCAGGTCGGCGTTTTGGAGGAATCTCATGACGGGGGCGGTGGTGGAAGCGCCGCCCGCGCCCAGGGCCAGGGGGTGGTCTTCGGGGAAAACACCCTTGGCGCCGAGGGTGGACATAACGGGGGCTTGAAGAAGCTCGGCCAGCTCTCGCAGCTCCTTCCAGGCCTCGGAATAAAGGACTCCCTGTCCGGCATGGATGACGGGGCGTTTAGCCTTGAGAAGCGCCGAGGCCGCAGCCTTTACGTCCCCGGGGTCGCCGGCGGCGCGATGGGGCGACACGGGCTTGTAGGCGCTAACCGTGGTATCGTCGACGTCGGCGCGCATGACATCGGTGGGCATCTCGACCAGCACGGGGCTGGGGCGGCCGCTGCGGAGCTGGCTGAAGGCGCGTCGCATCATCTCGGGAATACGCTGGGGCATATTAATGGTGTCGGCCCACTTGGTCACGTCTCGATAGCTTCGAGTGGGGCTGAAGGTGGGCCGGACGCCGCTGCGGTCTCGATTAGCGCCGGCGGGGAGAATGAGGATGGGAGTGGAGTCCGAATAGGCCTGGGCCACGCCGGGGAAACCGTTCTCGGCCCCTGGGCCGGCCTGCATGGTGAAAACGCCGATGCGCCGCCCGTTGGTGACGCGGCTGAAGCCGTCGGCTGTGTTGATGCCCACACGCTCCTGTCGAAAGAGCATCGGGCGGACGCCAGCCTTGGCCGCGGCCTCCTCCAGGGTGTTGTAGGGTATGCAGCCGATGAAGTCCACGCCCTCCTTCTTAAGAATCTGGGCGATGGCGTCCACACCTTTCATGATGCTCCTCCGCGCGGCGTTATCTCTACCCATCCTAGTATTAGAACATTTAGGTGTCCACTTTCGTCTTGGCGGCAGATTGGAGGCTGAATATTGATGGTACAATGCCAGAAATGAGCGAAGCTCCGGTTGAGGGAGGGTGAGGATGCCCATAAAGTTTGGCACCGACGGATGGCGCGCCATCATCGCCGAGGATTTTACCTTCGACAACGTGGCGCGCTGCGCCCAGGGTGTCGCGGGTTATCTCAAGGCCAGCGGCGCTTCGTCCAAGGGGCTGGTGGTGGGCCACGACACGCGGTTCGCCTCGCGGGAGTTCGCGCAGCGGGTCGCGGAGGTGCTGGCGGGGAACGGCGTGAAGGCGATGCTGTGCAATGGCGCGGCCCCCACGCCGGCGGTCAGTTACAACGTCCTGGCCCAGAAGGCGGCGGGCGCGGCCATTATCACCGCCAGCCACAACCCGGCCATCTGGAACGGGTTCAAGTACAAGCCAGAATACGCCGGCAGCGCCTCCTCCGAGGTAGTGGCGGAGTTGGAGCGGCACATAGAAAAATCTGGCAGGCCTGCGGTTATGCCATTGTCGGAAGCCCGTCAGCGGGGTCTGGTTAGGGAGATTGACCCACGGCCCGCGTATTTTCAGCAGATGAAGCGGCTGGTGGACCTGAACGCGATAAAAGGCTCTGGGCTTAACATAATGGTCGATGCTATGCACGGCGCGGGCGGCGGCTATGTTTCCGACCTGCTTAGTACTGGCAGGGTGTCACTGGAGGAGATGCGGGGCCAGCCCAATCCGGCTTTCCCGGGGATGCATAACCCGGAACCTATCGCCCACAACCTGACGGGACTTTCAAGCGCGGTTGTGGAGAGCAAAGCTGACGCTGGCATCGCCTTTGACGGTGACGCCGACCGCCTGGGGATCGTAGACGAGAAGGGGCAGTACATTAACACCCTCCAGGCCTTTGCTTTGCTAGCGCTTTACCTGCTGGATGTGAAGGGGGAGCGAGGAGCCATCGTAAAATCAGTGACGTCATCGGACATGCTGGTGAAGCTAGGGGATATATACAATGTGCCTGTGCTGGAGACCGGCGTGGGCTTCAAATACATCGGCCCGCAGATGATGAAACACAACGCGCTCATCGCCGGCGAGGAGAGCGGCGGCTACGCCTTTCGAGGACACATCCCGGAGCGGGACGGAATCCTTAGTGGCTTGCTGATGCTGGAGTTTATGGTGCGCAAGGACCTGCGGCCCTCGGAGCTTTTGTCATACCTTTACAGCAAGGTGGGCGAGCATTTCTACCACCGCCGCGACGTGTCGTACAGGGCCGACGATAGACCCAAGCTCCAGGCGAAGATGGAGAAAGTCGTCGGAGCCAAGGATATAGCGGGCTTGAAGGTGAAGTCGGTGGACGCAACGGACGGCTATAAATTCCGTTTAGACCACGGCTGGCTCATGATACGCTTCTCCGGCACCGAGCCCCTTATACGGCTTTACGCAGAAGCGGACAGCCCCCAACGAGTCGAGTCGCTGCTGGACAGCGCCGCGGAGATGCTGGGGGTCTAGTTAGCCTACTAACGCTTGGTGTACTGAGGGGCGCGGCGGGCGCGCTTGAGGCCGTACTTCTTGCTCTCTTTAATCCTGGCATCGCGGGTGAGGAGGCCGTGCTGCCGCAGGGCGGGCTTGAGGGTGGCGTCGTAGACCGCCAGGGCGCGGGCGATGCCGTGGCGGATGGCCTGGGACTGGGAGGACACGCCGCCGCCGATGACCTTGGCCACGACGTGGAACTTCCCCTGATTGTTGGTGACTTCCAGGGGCAGCCGGACGATTCTCTGCCATGTCACGAAGCCAAAAAACTCCTCCATAGGCTTGTCATTGATGCGAATGGAGTCACCCTGTCCCGGATACAGCCGCACCTTGGCTATGGACGTCTTGCGCTTGCCGGTGCCGTAAAAATACTCTTGCTTCTTATTATCCTGGACCAAGGTTATACCTCTACTTATTAGTTGTGGCTGCTAGCTGGGCCTGATGCTCGTGCTCCGCGCCGGCGTACACTTTGAGGCGCTTGAGCATCTCGCGGCCGGCTTTGGTGGAGGGGAGCATTCCCTTCACGGCCAGCTTGATGACTCGATCGGGGTGGGTCTTCAACAGGTCGCCCATGTTGTACTCTTTAAGATTGCCCACGTACAGCGTGTGATGGTAGTAGGTCTTCTGCTCGGGCTTACGGCCTGTGACCTTGATCTTGGCGGCGTTGACCACTACCACGAAATCGCCGGTCAGGGCGTTGGGGGTGTAGGTGGGCTTTTCCTTGCCGGACAGCTTCAGCACAATGCGGCTGGCCAGGCGGCCCAGGGTCTCGCCCGTGGCGTCGATGAGCTGCCAGGAGGGCGTCACCTCCCCGTTCTTGGCAAAGTATGTCGATACGCGCTTCATTTATTGACTCGCTTCCGGCGGAAAGTTTGAGTATTCCACTTTTATTAGCGTCAGCCCCTTAGAGGGCAGCGGGCTGAACTTAATTCGATTCATTATACTACCAGCTAGCATATTCGTAATAACGTCTTCGGATAATCTGCCTTTTCCGACCTCGGCCAGGATACCGTTGGTCCTGAGAATCTGGTGGGGCAGGAAGGCATTGCCTTTGGCCTCTATGAGCAGGAGCCTTCCCTCTTTCCAGACGTCCCACTTCATGACGCGACGTATGGGGGTCCTTCTGGGAGGAAGGGGGCCTGAAAAGGCTGAGAAATCGCGGGTGCCTATCAGGGGCTTGGCGGCGCGGTCCATGGCCTGCCAGTCCAGCGGTCCTTTTATCCAGGCCGTGTGTTTATCCAGAAGGGGCGAGGGCGTCGGGTCGTTAAGGATGGCGTACCGGTAGGTGCGGGACAGGGCGCTTCTTCTAGCGTTAAACGCCGCCGGCACAGGGTATGCGGCTTTGACCTTGATGTCCCAGGGGAGGTAGAAGTTCAGGGCCTTTACCCATCTTTCGATGGGATGAGCGGCGTTGGTTAGAAAGTCCACCACCTGGCCCTGGGCATGCACCCCCGCATCCGTTCGACTGGCTCCTCTTATCCTTACCTCCTCACCTGTGAATTTATGGATGGCTTTCTCAATCTCACTCTGTATGGAAGGCGCGTTGGCCTGATATTGAAAGCCGTTACAGCTGCCGCCGTCATATTCCACAATAAGGGCCAGCCTGGAAGCTGGCCTTTGCTCCTGGGCCATGGGGCCCCCAAAGCTAGACGAACTCGATCTGAGCTAGAGGGGCAGCGTCTCCTTTTCGAGGGTTGAGTTTGATGATGCGGGTATAGCCGCCGCTGCGGCTGGAGTAGCGGGGCGCCAGGTCGCTAAAGACCTTCTCCACCACATCAGGGTTGGGAATCTCCGAGAGGGCCAGGCGTCGCTGGTGCAGGCCTCCCTTCTTGCCGAAGGTGACCATCTTCTCAGCCAGGGAGCGGGTCTCCTTGGCCTTGGCTTCCGTAGTGACAATCCTCTCGTTGAGGATGAGGGAGGAGGCCAGGGACCGGAGCAGGGCAATGCGCTGGTCCTTGGGCCGTCCTAGTTTTCTGCCTGCGACGTTATGCTTAACCATGGCGGTTGGTGTTATTCCTCGGAGTTAGATTCTTCTTCGTCGTTGTCATTATCGCCCAGGGCCAGCGCGGATGCCGCGTCGATGTCGCTGTCGCGGCTGAAGCCTAGGGTCTTCAACTTCTCGTTGAGCTCGCTGAGGGACTTGACGCCGAAGTTGCGGATGCGGAAGAGGTCGTCGTCGCTCATCTCCAGCACCTCGCCAACCTTTCGCAGGTGGGCACGCTTGAGCGAGTTCAGGGTCCTGGGGGGAAGGTCCAGCTTTTCCAGGGGTGTCTGATAGATTTCGGGCGGGATATTGCGTGTGGACTTGATTATCTCGGCGCCAGCCTCGCCGGGCCTGCCCAGGGAATTGAAGAGGAAGAAGTGGTTCACCAGGCCCTCGGCGGCCTTCTTCATGGTGTCGGAGGGGGTGACGGTCCCGTCGGTCCATATCTCCATGATAAGGCGCTCGTAGTCCACCACCTGGCCGACGCGAGTCTTTTCGACGGTGAAGTTGACCTTGCGCACCGGGTTGAAGATGGCGTCCAGGGGCAGCACACCACGGGGGAGGCCGTCGCCGCCGCTGGCGGGGCGATAGCCCTTGCCGGGCTCTACGTTCATCTCTATGCCCAGCCGGGCGCTTCCGGAGTCGAGAGTGGCGATGTGCTGCTCGGGGTTGACGATTTCAAAATCGGAAGACGTGGCGATGTCGCCGGCGGAGACGGTGCCCTCGCCGGTGACCTCCAGCCGCATCTTGCCGGGCCGCCCGGAGACTGGGCGAATCCTCACCTTGGCGATGTTGTGGAGGATCTCCATGACCTCTTCTTTGACGTGGGGGACAGTGGAATACTCATGGAGAACATCCTCAATCTTGACCCAAGTGACGGCAGCGCCGCCGATGGAGCTTAGAAGAACGCGGCGGAGGGGACTGCCAATGGTGACCCCGTAGCCCCGCTCCAAAGGCTCCATATGGAACTTACCATAAGTCTCGTTAGCGTCTATGACGGTTATGGACGGTGTGACAGGCCGGGCTTCCGCGCCCGGCGCCTCTAGCGCAAAACTATCTATATCAAGCATTTACCACGCTACCTCGAGTAGTACTCAACTATCTGTCGGGTGTTGATGCCGATGTCCAATTCTTCAGGGTTCGGCATACGCTTCACGGTTGCCTTGAGGTTGGCGGTGTCCAGCTCAAGCCATTCCGGAACGGGCCGCTTGGGCAGGTCCTGGACCAGGTTCTGGACGTACTGCTTCTTCTTGCGAGTCTCCTGCCAGGCAATGACGTCGCCCTCCTTGACATGGTAGGACGGGATGTCCGTCTTGCGGCCCTTGAGCGCGAAATGGCCGTGGAGCACCAACTGGCGGGCCTGGCGTCGAGAGTCGGCAAAGCCCAGCCGGTAAACGACGTTGTCCAGCCTGGTCTCAAGCTGAAGCAACAGGTACTGGCCGGTGGAGGTAGGCCGTGTGAAGGCCTTCTCCATATAGTTCTCCATCTGCGCCTCCATGATGCCGTACATAAAGCGGAGCTTCTGCTTCTCGCGAAGCTGGAGGCTGTGGTCGGAGGCGCGGCGGCGTCGGGAGACGTTGGCGCCCGGGGGTGTGCGGCGCCGGTCGACGGCGCACTTAGGCGTGTAGCATCGCTCGCCCTTAAGGAAGAGCTTCTCGCCTACTCGCCGGCACTGTCTGCAGACTGGACCAGTATAACGTCCCAAATTATGACTCCTTTTCGCTCGCGACTATATTCGGGATTCTTCTAGATTAACGCTGTGAAATCGATTAGACCCTTCGGCGTTTGGGGGGGCGGCATCCGTTGTGGGGAATGGGGGTCATGTCGCGGATGCTGGTGATGTTCAGCCCGGAGGCCTGGAGGGAACGTATGGCGGCCTCCCGGCCCGCCCCGGGCCCTCGAATGACAACGTCCACCTGCCGCAGGCCCATGTCCATAGCCTTGCGAGCGGCGTTCTCGGCGGCCTTCTGGGCGGCGAAGGCGGTGCCTTTGCGGGAGCCTTTGAAGCCGCTGGTGCCGGCGCTGGCCCAGGCTATCATGTTGCCGCCCACATCAGTCAAGGATATCTGGGTGTTGTTGAAGGTGGAATAGATATACGCCTTGCCGTTAGGGTATATCTTCCTCTCGCGTTTTCGAGTCCGCTGTCTGGGCATTTGAAATTACCTCTGTTACTTCTTGGCGGTGCCGGTCTTGCGTCCGCGTCCGGCCACGGTCTTTCGCGGGCCTTTGCGGGTGCGGGCGTTGGTCTTGGTGCGCTGCCCGCGGACGGGCAGGCCGCGGCGGTGCCGCAGGCCGCGGTAGGAGCCGATATCGATAAGCCGGCGGATGGAGCCGTTATGCTCGCGGCGCAGGTCGCCTTCTACCCGGTATTCTTTGTCGATGATCTCGCGAATGCGGTCCACCTGCTGCTCGCTAAGCTCCCGCATTTTGGGCTTGATGTCGCCATCGATGCCGGCCTTAGCCAGCACCTGGTCGGCCAGGAAGGGGCCAATGCCGTAGAGGCGGGAGATGGCGATGTTGGCCCGCTTGTTGTCCGGAACGTCTACTCCAGCAATACGCACCATGATTATTCTCCTTACCCTTGCCGCTGAGAATGCCTGGGGTTGGCGCAGATGACCCGCACCGCGCCCTTGCGCTTAATAACGCGGCACTTGTCGCATCTAACTTTTACTGAGGCTTTTACCTTCATAACTCTTCCTACTTAAAACGATAGGTTATTCTGCCCTGGCTAAGGTCGTAGGGGGAAAGATCCACCAGCACCCGGTCTCCCGTGAGGACGCGGATGAAGTTCAAGCGTATCTTTCCCGACACGTGGGCCAGGACCATATGCTTATTGGGAAGCTCGACGCGGAACATGCCGTTGGGCAAGGCTTCCGTTACGAGCCCCTCCACCTCTATTACTTCCTTCTTCGCCACGTTCTAAACGCCGCCTATTTCCGGACTCGCGTAACCACTTCCGGCCCCTGCTCGGTGACCAGAAGAGTATGCTCAAAATGACATGATAGGCTGCCGTCAGCCGTGACCACGGTCCACTGGTCTTCCAGGACCTTGGCCCGCCAGTCGCCGACGTTAAGCATCGGCTCGATGGCCAGGGCCATGCCTGCTTTGAGCAGGGCGCCGCGGCCGGCGGGGCCGTAATTGGGTATCTGAGGCTCTTCGTGCAGATTGCGGCCCACGCCGTGGCCGACGTACTGCCGCACCACCTGATAACCCTTGGATGAGGCATAGGACTCGACGGCCTGGCCGATATCGCCAGCCCGCGCGCCGACCACCGACGCCTTGATGCCTTCCTCCAGGGCCTGCTCAGTGGCTTTGATGAGGTCCAGCGCCGCTTTGGACACTTTGCCCACCGGCACTGACACGGCGGCGTCGCCAATAAAGCCGTCCAGGGTGGCCCCCACATCCAACTTCAGAATATCGCCTTCGTTAAGCACCACCTTGTCGCTGGGGATGCCGTGGACAATCTCATGGTTGAGGGACGTGCAGATAGTAGCGGGGAAGCCGTAGTAGCCCTTGAAGGTGGGCTTGGCGCCGTGCCTGGTGATCTCTCGATACGCAATACGGTCCAGCTCCGCCGTAGTGATGCCCGGCCGCACCGCCTGCTTGAGGGCAGCAATGGCGGCGGCCACCACCGCGCCGGCGCGGCGAATAGCCTCCATCTCCTTGGGCGACTTGATAGTGATGCCACCCGGGTTGGAGGGAGGGGTGTTGGACGCGGTCTTTAGTTTGGTCTCTTGATTCATAAATAGTTATTGCAAATTGTCATTGTACGTCAATTAGCCTGATTTTGAAAGGCGTCTCTGCCTTTGCCATAAGGAAGTGAGCTACCTTGAGGGGGCGCGGCTCTGGGTTTTTCTGAAGGAGTCCAGAGTCCGAAGCAATCGCCGCTGCACGTCCTCCACGCTGCCAGCGGCGTCCACCTCGGTGAGCTTGCCCTGCCGTCGATAGTAGTCCACCAGGGGCCTGGTCTCAGACTCGTAGACTTTGAGGCGCGTGCGCACTGACTCGGGCTTGTCGTCGTCGCGCTGGTATAGCTGGCCGCCGCAGGCGTCACAGAGGCCGGGCTTCTTGCTGGGGGCGGTGACCGAGTTATACGTGGCTTTGCACTGGCGGCAAACCAGGCGTCCCGAAAGCCGCTTTACCAGCTCATCGACAGGCAATGTCATGAGCAGCGCAGAATCGACGGCCTGGCCCTGCTGGTCCAGCGCGGCGTCCAGGCGCTGGGCCTGGGTGAGGTTTCTGGGGAAGCCGTCCAGCATGAGGCCGGAAGCCGCCCCCGCCTTGCGCATCTCCTCCAACACCATATTGATGGTCACATCGTCAGGGACCAGAAAGCCTTTGGACATGAACTCGTTGGCCTTCTTGCCCAGGGGCGTCCCCTGGGAGAGGTGGTGTCGAAAGAGGTCGCCAGACGATATATGGCGGAGGTTGGTGGCCTCCGCTACCAGCTTGGCTTGAGTGCCCTTGCCAGCGCCGGGAGGTCCCAGCAGGATAACGATTCGGCTGGCCTTGCCGCTCAACGTAAGAACCCTTCGTAGTTGCGCATCTGGAGCTGGGCCTCAAGCTGCCGCAGGGTATCCAGGGCCACGGACACAAGAATGAGAAGGCTAGTGCTGCTTAAGGTCAGCGCCTGGACGTCGGTGATGTTGGACGCCAGGAAGGGAATGATGGATACAAAGCCCAAAAAGAGGGCGCCGCCGACGGTCAGCCGCAGGATAACACGGTTGAGGTATTCCTGAGTGGGCCTCCCCGGCCTGATGCCTGTGACAAAGCCGCCGCCCTTTTGCAGGTTTTCCGCCAGGTTCTGCTGCTGGAAGGTCACAAAGGTGTAGAAGAAGGTGAAGGCTACCACCAGGATAAAGGTCAAGATCCAATAAACAGCATGAGTAGGTCCAAGGACGTTGGCCATCCAGCTAGCCGCGTCGCCCACGAACCACGACTCGTCCGCCAGGAAGGTGGCGATGGTGCCGGGCAGTATGACCACGGAAAAGGCAAAAATCAAAGGAATCACGCCGGACATATTCACGCGCAACGGGAGGTAGGAACTGCCCGCCTGTCTATACATACGTCCCGCGCGGAAGATGCTGCGTCCGTACTGAACAGGAATGCGCCGGTGCGCCTCGTTAAACACGACGATGAGGGCGATGATCAGGATGCCGATGACCGCGAAGGCGAAGAGGCCGCCGAAGTTGTCGTTGGTCAGGAAGCCCTGCTGGATGAGACCGGGGAATCCGGCCACTATGCCCGCGAAGATGATGAGGGATATGCCGTTGCCTATGCCGCGCTCGGTGATAAGCTCGCCGAGCCAGACCAGGAACACCACGCCGGCAGTCATGGAAAAGACGGCGGCGGTAGTCGGCATTAGGGCGTCGCCGGTAAATCCTATGTCCGCTATGACGCCCGCATTTTTGAGCAAAAGGAGCTGCCCATAGGCCTGGGCCATAGCTATGGGTACGGTAAGCCAGTGTATCAGCCGGTTAATCTGCTGCCGCCCCTGCTCGCCCTCTTTGGAAAGGGCCTGGAGACTCGGAATCAAAGGCACCAGCAATTGGATAACGATGGACGCGGTGATGTAGGGGAAGACGCCCAGAGCAAGGATACTCAGGTTGCGAAGGGCGCCGCCGCTGAACAGATCGAGGAAGCCCAGCAGTTCCACTCGATCGAAGAGGCTGTCCAGGGCCGCCTTGTCGACGTCTGGCACAGGGACCTGCGCCACCAGTCGATAGAACGCCAGCAGTGCAAAGGTAAAGAGAATCTTGTTGCGAAGGTCCGGGACCTTTAGGGAATCCAGAGCGGCCTGGAGAAGCCTGGGCCGGCCTTGCGTCTCCTGGGCCATCATGTCTGGAGGAGTTCCGCCTTTCCCCCAGCGCCCTCGATTTTCTGTTTAGCGGAGGCGCTGAACTTGTGGGCGGTGACGGTCAGGGCCTTGGTCAAAGAGCCGTTGCCAAGGACCTTCAGGGGGTGCTTTGTGTTTCGGACAAGGCCAATCTGGACCAGGCTTTCCAGGGTCACAGGGCCCTGGCCGCTGTAACTCTCCAGGTCGCCGACGTTCACCACCGAGTATTCAATTCTGAAGATATTGGTAAACCCGCGCCGCTCGGGCAGGCGTTTGATAAGGGGCAGCTGGCCGCCTTCAAATCCCGGTCTCATGGGCTTGCCTGAGCGGGACTTCTGGCCCTTCATACCCCGGCCTGAGTAGGACCCGCGGCCGCTGCCGTCGCCGCGGCCTACGCGTTTGCTTTTTCGCCTCGCGCCCTTTTTGGGGCGCACCAGATGCTCCATCATGACTTTGCTCCAGATTTACGAGAGGCAGCCTTGCGAGGGCTGTCCTTCACTTCTTCGATTTCCAGCATGTGGCTGACTTTGCTGATCATGCCTCGAATGGTGGGGCTGTCGTGATGCACCACGGAGTGCTGCAGCCTCTTGAGGCCCAGGGCTTCAATCACCCTTCGCTGCCGCTGGCTGTAGCCGATCAGACTTCGCTTCCAGGTTATTTTCAGGTTAGACATATTGAATTACTCTACGCAGTCTTGGCCGGGGCGGCCCTGACAGGCTCAGCGGGGACAGCGCCTGGTGTCTTACGGCGGGCCATTTCCTCGGCGGGGTTCTTTAGTTCCCGCAAGGCGGTAAGCGTGGCGTAGATGACGTTTATGGGGTTGCGGGAGCCCAGGGACTTAGCCACGGCATCCTTGACGCCGGCGGCGTCTAGGACGGAGCGCATGGCGCCAGAGGCTATGAGGCCCGTGCCGGCGGGGGCTGGCTTGATTAGCACGTGGGAGGAGCCGTGTTTGGCGGTGGTCTCCTGGGGGATGGTGCTGCCCTTGAGAGGTATCCTGACCATATTCTTGCGGGCGTTGGCGGCTCCCTTGCGGACCGCGTCCGGGACAGCCTTGGCCTTGCCCAGGCCCGCACCCACCTGCCCCTGGCCGTCGCCGATAACCACCAGGGCGTTAAATCGAAGGTGCCGTCCGCCCTTGACCACCTTGGCGATGCGCCGGGTGTGGACAACCTTCTCGGACATTCCACCGCTGTCGCCGCCCATGCCTCCGCGGTCGCGGTCTCTGGGCGGGCGTTCTCTGTTCATGGGCGAGCGTTCTCTATTCATCCTAGTTGTCATTTAGAACTGCAGGCCTCCCTCTTTGGCGGCGTCGGCAAGGCTCTTCACCCGGCCGTGAAACCTATAGCCACCCCGGTCAAAGACCACCTTGGTAATTCCTTTTTCCTTCGCCTTTTTCGCGATGGACGACCCCACCAGCTTGGACGCAGAGACCTTAGAAGCCTTCTCCGCCTGCTCGCGAAGCTCTTTGTCCAGGCTGGAGGCAGAGGCCAGAGTAGTATGCTGGGAGTCGTCGATGATCTGGGCGTAGATGTTGCTCAGGCTGCGGAACACGCAAAGGCGGGGCCGCTCCCCGGTCCCAATGACCTTATTTCGGACTCGCCTGTGGCGAGCCAGCCGCAGGACCCGGCTATTTTTCTCTTTAGGCATAAGGAAAGACTTCTCCGAAATCTAATTAAGCTAGGCCTTTTTGGCGGCCTTGCCAGGCTTGAGGTGCAGTACCTCGCCGGCGTACTTGATGCCCTTCTCTTTATAGGGGTTGGGCGGGCGGACGCGGCGTATCAGGGCGGCCATCTGGCCCACCTTCTGCTTGTCGCAGCCGGTAACGGTTATCTTGTTCTGCCCATCGACTTTAAGGGTCACGCCTTCCAGCGGCTGAATCTCCACAGGATGGCTGAATCCCACGTTCAGAGTTATGCCCTTGCCCGTAGGCTGGGCGCGGAAGCCCACGCCCATGATTTCCAGCCCCTTTTCGTAGCCCGTAGTGACGCCGGCCACGCCGTTGTTGATAAGGCTCCGGGTGAGGCCGTGGAGGGCGCGGTGGAACTTACTGGGAGAAGTGCGCTCCACCACAATCTGCCCGTTTTCGACCTTGACCTTGACCTCGGGGTGGAAGGGCTGGGTCAAGGAACCCTTAGGGCCTTTTAGCGCTACCGCGTGGTCCTTGATTTCGACCTGAACACCCTTGGGGATGGGGATGGGCTTTCGGCCCACCCTCGAAAGGGTTTTTTCCTGTTCGTTGGCGCCGTTATTACCAGACATAGCAGAGCAACTCCCCTCCGATGCCTTTTCGCCAGGCCTCGTTGCCGGTCATCATACCTTCCGGGGTGGAGATTATAGCGGTGCCAAGGCCGCCGAAGATGCGGGGTATCTCCCCCTTGCTGGCATATACCCGCAGTCCGGGCCTGCTGGCGCGTTTGATGCCGCGAATGGCGGAGTCCTTGCCGCGATAGAGGAGCTGTATCTTCAAGGTCGACAGCGGCTTGCCGGCCACCACCTCAAAGTCCCGAATGAAGCCCTCCCGCTTGAGGATAGAGGCAATGGCGACTTTAGACTTGGATGAAGGCAAGGCGACATTTGGATGCCGCACCGCGGCGGCGTTCCGTATTCGGCTCAGCATATCGGCTATAGGGTCGCTGGGTACAGACATATTATTCCTCCTACCAACTGGCCTTTCGGACGCCCGGGAGCTCGCCCCGGAGGGCCATCTGCCGGAAGCAGATACGGCATAGACCGAAGTGCCGGATGAAGGCCCGGGGGCGGCCGCAGCGGTTGCAGCGGTTGTGGGCCTGGACTTTGAACTTTGGCGTCCTCTTCCACTTTTCTATTTTGGATGTTTTAGCCACGTTGTTCCTCTACTGTGCTTTCGCGAAGGGCATGCCGAGAAGTTCCAGCAGGCGGGCGGCCTCGCCGTCGTTCTTGGCTGTTGTCGTTATCGTAATCTGGAAGCCGCGTATGCGGTCCACCTGGTTGAACTCAACCTCCGGGAAGATGATCTGCTCGCGCAGCCCCATGGAGTAGTTGCCCCGGCCATCGAAGCTGGAGCGGGGCACGCCGCGGAAGTCGCGGATGCGTGGGAGGGCCACGTTGATGAGGCGGTCGAGGAAATAGCCCATGCGCTCGCCTCTAAGGGTTACGGCTACGCCGATGGGCATGTTCTGTCGAATCTTGAAGGCGGATATGGCCTTCTTGGCCTTGGTCACCACGGGCTTCTGGCCGGCGATGGTGGTCAGATTGTTGGTGGCGAACTCCAGGGCCTTGGCGTTCTCCTTGGCCTCGCCCAGACCGATGTTCAGGACAACTTTCTTCAGACGCGGGACCTCCATGACGCTCTTGTAGCTAAACTCCTTCATCATGGCGGGCACCACGTGGCCCTTGTAGCGTTGAAATACGCCGGGGACGGCCTTCTGCACCGGGGCCTTGGGCTTCTCAGCAGGAGCGGCGGCCTTAGCGGCGGGCCTGGCCTTGGCTTCGGCGGGAGCGCCGCCTTTGGCGCCAGGCTTGGCCTTTGCCTCTGCCGGCGCGGCGCCTTTGGCCGCGGGCTTTGCCTTGGCTTCGGACTTGGGTTTAGCCTCGCTGGCGGGCTTGGCGGCGCGGGGCTTGGGCTCCTTGGCCTCGGCGGGCGCGGCGCCCTCGGGAGCTTCACCCTTGGGAGCCGCCCTTCGCTGCCGGGGCTTCTTGTCTCCGTCAGTAGTCATCCTAGGTAATGGTCTCCTTGCATTTTCGGCAGATGCGCACCTTGTTGCCGTCCTCCAGCTTCTTGAAGCCGACTCGCACGGGGTTGCTGCAACTGGTGCATATTAACATAACGTTGGAGATGGATATAGGCGCGGGCTGCTGCACTCGTCCGCCCTGCCGCACCGGCGGGACGGGCTTGACGTGTCGGGTCACTACGTTGACCCCTTCCACAATCAGACGGCCGGTCTGAGGATAGACCCGCTCCACCTTCCCTCGCTTGGCGCGGTCTTTGCCGGAAGTGACCAGTACGGTATCGCCCTTGCGGATATTCATTAGACCACCTCCGGGGCTAAGGAAACTATCTTCATATAGCCCTTTTCTCGGAGCTCACGGGCGACGGGGCCGAAGATGCGGGTGCCTCTGGGATTATCAAGTTTCTCGGTCATAATAACGGCAGCGTTGTCGTCAAACTTAATGAAGGTGCCGTCGGGTCGGGCGTAGTTCCGGGCGGTGCGGACAATGACGGCCTTCACCACCTCGCCCTCCTTAACGGTGCCGGCGGGAAGGGCTTCTTTAACCGCGCAAACGATGATATCGCCCACGGCGGCGTAGCGGCGGCGGCTGCTGCCGGGTATGTTGATGCACATGAGCTCTTTGGCGCCGGTGTTATCGGCGGCGGCCAGCCTGGTGTAGATCTGGATCACGGCTGGGCCTCCTGCTTCTCTTCCTCGGCCTCGGCCTTGGCGGCGTCCTGGTTGCGGGCCCCGGTGGACAGTATCTCCGAGTCCAGCTCCGCGGGCTTAACCTCGGCGACCTCGCGGCGCTCGATGATGTTCGTGACGCGCCATCGCTTGAGGCGGGAGATGGGCCGGGTCTCCTCGATACGCACCAGGTCGCCGACGGCGCATTCGGACTCGCCGTCATGGGCGTAGAACTTGGTAGACCGCTTCTGGGCCTTGTTATATATAGGGTGCCTCTGCTGCCACTCGACAGCCACCACCACCGTCTTGGCCATCTTGGTGCCGATGACCCGTCCGACTCGTTCTTTTCGTCGTTCTTTACTCATTATTGGACCTTCTGAAGTTGCCTCTCCCTGGCCACGGTCTTGAGCCTGGCCAGCTTCTTCCGCGTCACGCCCAGCTGGGACGTGTTGGTAAGCTGCTTGGTGGCATGCCGGAAGCGCAGGTTCAGCAGCTCCTTCTGAGTATTATCGATCTCTTTCTCTATGCTCTCGTCCGACAGGTCTCGGACTTCCTGGATGCGCATATAAGTCCTCTATTCCGTTCCCATGAGATTGGCGAGATTATCACGGGAGACCATTTTCACGGGAATAGGCAGCTTGTTGGACGCCAGCCGGAAGGCCTCGGACACAGTGGCCTTGTCGGCGCCGGCGACTTCGTACATGATGCGGCCCGGCTTCACCACGGCGACCCAGTGGTCCACCGGAGCCTTGCCGCCGCCCATGCGGGTTTCGGCCGGCTTCTTGGTGACCGACTTGTCGGGGAAGATAGTGACCCACACCTTGCCGCCTCGTTTGAGGTGGCGGGTGATGGCGACGCGGGCGGCTTCTATCTGGCGGGCGGTTATCCATCCTGGTGACAGGGCCTTGAGGCCAAAGTCGCCCTGGTTAACCGTGCTGCCGGCCACGGCCTTGCCCTTCATGTTGCCGCGCATGGCCTTGCGGTATTTTACTCGCTTAGGTTGTAGCATCCTCAGTCTCCTCGTCCTCTGCTCCGGCGCTGACCGTGACCTGAATCGTCTCCATCTCTTCCGTCCGCTCGGCCACAGGCGTGGGCGCCGTAGTGCCTTTGTAAATCCAGACCTTGACGCCGATTCGTCCCATGACGGTGGAGGCTTCGGCGTAATCGTAGTCGATATCCGCGTTGAGGGTATGCAGAGGGACGCGGCCCTCCATAATCTTCTCGGTGCGGGCGATTTCAGCGCCCATGATGCGGCCCTTGACGATAATCTTGATGCCCTGGGCGCCGGCCTGCATGGCGCGCTGCACAGACTGCCGCATAGCGCGGCGGAAGGAGACGCGGCGTTCCATCTGGTCGGCGATGTTGCGGGCCACCAGGTAGGAGTTCAGCTCAGGCTGCTGTATCTCCAGGATGTTGAGCTGGATGCGCTTGCCGGATATGGACTCGAGCCGGCTCCTGAGCTTCTTTACCCGCTCGCCGTCGCGGCCAATGAGGATGCCGGGGCGGGCTGAATGAATATTGATGACGATATCCTGGTTGCCGCGATCGATCTCGACCCTGGCGATGCCGGCGTCGGAGAAGGAGCGGTACTCGTCCCGGATGGCGTTTCGTATAGACAGGTCGCTGAGGACCAGCTCGCTATACTGGCGGCCCCGGGGGACGAACCAGTGGGTCTGCCAGTCCTTGATGACGCCGAGCCTAAAGCCGACCGGATGTGTTTTATGTCCCACTAGCTTGCCTCCTGGTCCACTACCACCGTCAGATGAGAAAACCGCCTGTTCATTCGACCAACCCTGCCACGAGCGTGGGGCTTGAAGCGGCGCATAGACTCGGCCTGGTCGGCGGTTATGCGCACCACCCGCAGGCTTTCCCGGTCCATCAGCAGGTTATTTTCAGCGTTGGCCGCCGCCGACTGAATAGTCTTGGCTACGATTCTAGCCCAGGGCGACGGCATAAACTCCAGCACGGCAACGGCCTCCGCCACCTTTTTGCCCCGGACCAGGTCCAGGAGCGGCATGAGGCGCTTGTGGGAGGCCCCCACTTTTTTAGATACGGCTTTAACGGCAGGCATAGTTTACCCTTCCTTTGTCTCTGCGCCGCTGGCGGCGGCCTCGGCGGCCCGGAGGCCAAAGCCGCGGAAGGTGCGGGTGGGAGCAAACTCTCCCAGCCGGTGGCCGACCATGTTTTCAGTGATGAAGACCGGCACGTGGCGGTGCCCGTCGTGGATGGCTATGTTAAGGCCTATCATCTCGGGCATTACAATGCTGCTGCGGGACCAGGTGCGGATGACCGACTTCTGGCCGGAGCGCTGTTGGGCCATGACCTTCTTTTGCAGCTTGGGATGCACATAAGGGCCCTTTCGTATAGAACGGGACATGCCCTATCTCCTTCTTTCTCTGACGATAAGAGTTTTGGACTTGCGCTTGTTTCTGGTCTTAAACCCGAGGGCCGACTTGCCCCAGGGCGTCTTGGGCCCGGGCAGGCCGATGCCGGTGCGGCCTTCGCCGCCGCCATGGGGATGGTCCCGGGGCGTCATGGCGCTGCCTCGCACCGTGGGCCTGCGGCCTCGATGCCTGGTCTTGCCGGCTTTGCCGAGGATGACGTTCTTGTGGTCCACGTTGCTGAGCTGGCCTATGGTGGCGCGGCATGTGCCCGGCACGCGGCGCACCTCCCCGGAGGGCAAGCGAATAAGCACATAGATGTCCTCTCGCGAGAGCACCTGGGCCGCCGAGCCGGCGCTGCGCACCAGCTTGCCGCCCTGGCCGGCTATCAGCTCCAGGTTGTGCACCAGGGTGCCCGTGGGGATATTCCGAAGGGGCAGGCTGTTGCCGGGCTTGATGTCTGCGGTGGGGCCGGAGGCCACGTTGGAACCGACGGCCAGGCCCAGGGGGGCCAGGATATAACGCTTCTCGCCGTCAGCATAGTTCACCAGGGCGATGCGGGTGGTGCGGTTGGGGTCGTACTCGATGGTGACCACCTTGCCGGGCACGCCGTCCTTGTCGCGCCGGAAGTCGATGACGCGGTAGTGGCGACGGCTGCCGCCGCCGCGATGCCGCACGGTTATCTTGCCGCGGAAGTTTCGCCCGCCGCTTTTAGACTTGGCCCTCAGAAGGGCCTTTGCAGGCTTGTTGGTGGTAACGTCCTTATAGGAGGGGTGCGCGGCGTTGCGCGTCCCCGGAGTCATTGGTCTAAGAACTTTGAGTGGCATGCCTACAACCCCTCGATAAGCTGAATCTTGTCGCCGGGCCGCAGGGTCACAATAGCTTTCTTCATGTCCGGCGTGCGCATCATCCTGGGGCCGTACCGTTTGGCCTTGCCCCGGTTGAGACAGATATTGACGTCCACCACCTTCACGTTAAAGGTCTTCTCCACGGCCTCTTTAATCCTGATCTTATTGGCCTGGGGAGACACCTGGAAGGTGTATTTACCCGACTCCTGCTGCGCGGTGCCCTTCTCAGTTATGAGAGGCTTGACAAGGACTTCCTGCATGGTTAACGCCATATCTAGGCCTCCGCTTCCGCGGCCTGGGGGGCCCAGAGGTCCTCGGCGCGGCGTATGGCGTCGAGGGCGATGATGACTTTGTCCCGCTTCAAGACCTCGCCGGCGTTGAGCTGGTCCACGGGCAGCGTCCAGACCTTAGGCAGATTCCTGGCGGCGTTAACAACATTAGGCTCCGCCGACGCGGTCACCAGCAGAATCGACTCGTTGATACCCAGGGCCTTCAAGGCCTGGGCCATGCTCTTGGCGTGACCGTCCAGGTCGGCGAAATTTTCTACCAGCACTAGCTTGTCCTGCTTCACCTTCTGGGAGAGGGTGCATCGCAGGGCCAGGTGACGAATCTTCTTGGGCAGATCGCGGCGGTAGCTGCGGGGCTTGGGACCGAAGGCGATGCCGCCGTGCCGCCACTGGACCGCGCGGGTGCTGCCCTGCCGCGCGCGGCCGGTGTGCTTCTGCCGCCACGGCTTCTTGCCGCCGCCGGAGACCTCAGCGCGGGTCTTGGTGCTGTGGGTGCCTTGCCGCTGGTTGGCCTGGTAGATCACCATAGCCTGATGGACGACAGTTGGATTGAAGGGGGCGGCCACCAGGGTGTCGTTGACCTGCACGCTGCGCAGGGCTTCACCCTTGAGATTTTTTACTTGAAGTTCCATGAAATATCAGCCTTAGATTAGGACTTTGCGGCGGGCTTAGGTTGAGGTTTAGGGGCCTCCGCCTTGGGGGAAGCGGCGGTCTTGGCCAGGCCCTTGGCGGCGGGCTGGGCCCTGGGTGCGGTAGGCCTGGCGGCTTTCTTGCCGGTCCTGTATACCATTAGCACGTCTTTGGGTGACCCTGGAACGCCGCCCTTGAGCACCAGGATGTTCTTGTCCTGGTCCACACGGACCACTTCCAGATTCTTAATCGTAACCCTGTCGGACCCCATATGCCCGGCCATCTTTTTGCCCTTCCAGACACGTCCGGGCCGCGTGCCCGAGCCCACCGAGCCGGGTCCCCGGAGCCGGTCCGACTGGCCGTGGGTTCTGGGACCGCCCTTGAAGCCGTGGAGCTTGACGCCCCCCTGGTAGCCCCGACCCTTGGTGATGCCGACCACGTTCACCAGGTCGCCGGCGGCGAAGATGCTGGGGCCGAGGGTCTGGCCCACTGTCAGGCCCTCCAGTTTTTCGGCGGGGACTTCCCGGAGGTGGCTGAAGAGTCCGCCCGAGGCCTTGAGGTGGCCCTGCTTGGCCTGGGGCACTCGTTTGACCGAGCCGAACCCCAACTGGACGGATTGATAGCCGTCCTTTTCTTTGGACTTGATCTGGGTGACAGTGCAAGGCCCGGCCTCCAGGACCGTGACTGGAACTACAGACCCGTCGGCCTGCATTACCTGGCTCATGCCTATTTTCCGGCTAACTATCGCTTGAATCACAGAAGATTCCTTGTCTTACAGCTTGATGGAAATATCGACGCCGGCGGGAAGGTTGAGGCGGGTCAGGGCGTCGATGGTCTTGGCGGTGGGTTCCAGGATGTCGATGAGCCGCTTGTGGGTGCGGATCTCAAAGTGCTCGCGGGAGTCCTTGTCGATGTGGGGCGAGCGGATAACGCAGAAGCGCCGTATGTGGGTGGGCATGGGCACCGGGCCGGCCACGTTGGCGCCGGTCTGCTCCGCCGTCTCCACAATCTGCGTCGCCGACAGGTCTAGAGTCTTGTGGTCGAAGGCCTTGAGGACGATTCTTATTTTTTGAGATGTTTTGCTTACCATAAATGTCTATTCGCCTTTAATAATGGCAGCCGCGATGTGCTGGGGCACCGGCTCGTAGTATTTGAACTCCATGGTCTGGCTGGCACGGCCCTGACTCATGGACCTGAGGGCTGTAGTATATCCAAAGGACTCGGCCAGGGGAACCAGGGCTCTTATCTGCTGGAGGTTGTCGTCGCCCTCAATGCTCTTGATCTGGCCGCGCCGGGCGTTAAGGTCGCCCAGGACGCTCCCCAGATACTCGCCGGGCGTTACTACTTCCATCTCCATAATCGGTTCCAGGAGAATGGGGCCGCCCTTGCGAATAGCCTCCCGGAAAGCTATGCCGCCCGCGGCGCGGAAGGCCATTTCCGAGGAGTCGACGTCGTGGTAGCTGCCGTCCACCAGGGCCACTTTGACATCCACCACGTGGAAGCCGGCCACGGGGCCGTTTTCAGCAGCCTCGCGGACGCCCTTCTCGACGGCGGGTATGAACTCGCGGGGTATAGAGCCGCCGGCAATCTTGTTTTCGAAGACCAGGCCGGCACCGCGTTCCAGAGGCTCCATTTCAATCCAGACATCGCCGTACTGGCCGTGGCCGCCGCTCTGCCGGACAAACTTGCCCTGGACCTTGGTGGTCCTGGTGACAGTCTCGCGATAAGAGACCTTGGGCTTGCCCACGTTGGCGACGACGCTAAACTCGCGCTTCATGCGGTCGACAAGCACGTCCAGGTGCAGCTCGCCCATGCCGGAGATAATGGTCTGACCCGTCTCCTTGTTCTGGTTGACAACAAAGGTGGGGTCTTCTTCGGACAGCTTGCGGATGGCGTCGATGAGCTTGTCGCGGTCCGCTTGGGAGATAGGCTCGATGGCTACTGAAATAACGGGCGAGGGGAACTTGGGTGGTTCCAGGACTATGGGGTTAGCTTCTTCGCAGATGGTGTCGCCGGTGAAGGTCTCCTTCAGTCCGATACACGCCGCGATATTGCCGGCGGTAATCTCCGCCACCTCCTCGCGGTGGTTGGAATGCATGCGAAGGACGCGGCCCAGCCTTTCGCGACGCTTCTTGGTGGAGTTGTAAACCACGGCGCCGGCCTTGACCGATCCGGAGTATATGCGCAGATAGACCAGCCGGCCCACGAAAGGATCGGTCATCACCTTCATGGCGAGGGCAGACAGCGGCTCGTTGTCATCGGCTTTGCGAATAACCTTGGCGTCGTTGTTGGGGTTGAAGCCTTCCACCGGCGGGACGTCGGAGGGGGAGGGCAAATAATCGACAACGGCGTCCAGCAGCGGGGCCACGCCCATGGTGCGGAGGGCGCTGCCGCAGAGAACAGGGAATAGCCGGCGGTTGATGGTGGCTTGCCTGAGGGCGGCCTTAAGCTCGGCCTTGCTGATATCCTCGCCCTCCAGGTACTTGATCATGAGGGCGTCATCCGTCTCGGCGATGCGCTCGATCATGGCATCGCGGTACCGCTGGAAGTCGCCCTTCAGGTCCTCAGGAATCGGCCCGACCTGGAAAGCCCCGGCGTCGCCGAAGATATAGGAGTGGCCCTCCATAAGGTCCATAACGCCCTTAAAGCTGGACTCCTGGCCTATAGGCGCCTGCACAGGCACGGCCTGGGCCTTTAGCCGGTGCTTAATGGAAGTTATGGTGCGCTCGAAGTCGGCGCCGGTGCGGTCCATCTTGTTGACAAAGCAAATGCGGGGCACCTGGTACCGGTCAGCCTGCCGCCACACCGTCTCCGACTGGGGCTGCACGCCCGCCACCGAGTCCAAAACCACAATGCCGCCGTCCAGGACTCGAAGGCTGCGCTCCACCTCGGCCGTGAAGTCCACATGGCCCGGGGTATCGATGATATTGACCTGGTAGTCCTTCCAGGGGATGGTGGTAGCGGCGGCGGTGATGGTGATGCCGCGCTCCCTCTCCTGGGGCATCCAGTCCATGACGGCTGTGCCGGCGTCTACGTCACCTATCTTATAGGTGCGTCCGGAGACAAAAAGGACCCTCTCGGTAACGGTGGTCTTTCCGGCGTCGATGTGAGCGATGAATCCGATATTGCGGATTCGATTTATAGGCGTGCGTGTAGGCATGATGACAGGGCCCAATCAAGGTAGGCAGCCGCTCCTCCTCACCACCTGTAGTGAACAAAGGCGCGGTTGGCCTCTGCCATCTTGTGGATATCTTCGCGCTTCTTCACGGCGGTGCCCTCGCCGCGGGCGGCCTCGATCAGCTCTACCGCCAGCCTCTTATTCATGGGCTGGCCTTTTCTGCCCTGGGCGGAGGTCAAAAGCCATCGCATAGCCAGGGCTTCGCTTCGCTCGGGGCGGACTTCCACGGGGACCTGGTAGGTAGCGCCGCCCACGCGCCGGGGTTTGACTTCCAGGAGGGGTCGGGCGTTCTCCATAGCCTGCTTTAGGACTTCCAGGGCGTCCCGCTTGGTCTCCTGCTGCATTATATCCATAGCCTGATAGACAATACGCTGGGCAACGCTCTTCTTGCCGCGCCGCATAAGGCGGTTGACGAGGCGGGACACCTCGACGCTGTTATATCGAGGGTCCGGGGGCGTAGGGCGCCTTTCGGCGCGTCGTCGTCTGGACACGGGTCGTTAGCCTTCTTTCCTAATTGCTGTCGTTAAGCGGCCTTGGGGGCTTCCGCGCCGTACTTGCTGCGGCCCTGGCGGCGGTTTTCCACGCCCTGGCAGTCCAGGGTGCCGCGAATGATGTGATATCGAACGCCGGGGAGGTCCTTGACCCTGCCGCCTCGAATCATAACCACCGAGTGTTCCTGCAGGTTGTGGCCCTCGCCGGGAATATAGGCGGTGACTTCGAAGCCGTTGGTAAGGCGCACCCTGGCAATCTTACGCAGGGCGGAGTTGGGCTTCTTGGGGGTCATGGTGCGCACCTGGACGCAGACGCCGCGGCGCTGGGGCGCGCCCTGGCTCCACTTTGTCTTGTTGGACAGCGAGTTGTGAATCCAGTGCATGGCCGGAGACTTGGACTTAGTCCTGACCTTCCTCCGACCTTTTCTGACTAGCTGGTTAATGGTGGGCATAGCTCTTCCCTGTTCTAATAAAGGACAAATACGAACTCTACCAACAACGGCTTAAAATGTCAACCGCCACGGGACGAGTTTTTCGAAAAGCGAAACATGGCTGGCAAGCCGCGCTGACGTGCTAACCGCTTTTCGACATGGCTTCCATGACAATGTGCATATCTTTGTCGCCACGACCGCTGAGGCACACTAGAATCGTCCGCTCCGGGTCTAGTTTCGGCGCCAGGGTTGTGACGTGATAGACGGCGTGGGAAGGCTCCAGGGCGGGTATGATGCCTTCCGCGCGGCAGAGCAGGTTGAAGCCTTCCAACGCTTGCTCGTCAGTAACTGCCACATAGTCGGCGCGGCCCGAGTCCTTGAGATAGCTGTGTTCCGGCCCGACCCCGGGGTAGTCCAGCCCCGGCGATATGCTGTGGGTGTCCGACACCTGTCCATTCTGGTCTTGCAGCAGGTACGACAGCGCCCCGTGAAGCACCCCCGGCTGCCCCGCCACCAGCGTCGCGGCGTGGGCCTTGGTGCCGACCCCATGCCCGCCCGCCTCCACACCCACCAGCTTCACGCCCTTGTCCTCGACGAAGGCATGGAAAGCGCCGATGGCGTTGCTGCCGCCACCAACGCAGGCGACGACATAGTCGGGCAGCTTGCCCTCGGCCTTCAATATCTGCTCTCGCGCCTCGGTGCCAATCACGGATTGGAAGTCACGGACTATCATCGGGTATGGGTGAGGCCCTACTGCGCTGCCCAGAAGATAGTGGGTAGTCTTGACGTTGGTCACCCAGTCGCGGATGGCCTCATTGATGGCGTCCTTTAGGGTGCGGCTGCCGGCATCGACGGTGCGCACTTCCGCGCCCAGCAGCTTCATTCGGAAGACGTTCAGCGACTGGCGTCGAATATCCTCGGCGCCCATGTACACGATGCACTCCAACCCCAGCATGGCGCAGGCGGTGGCGGTGGCGACGCCGTGCTGCCCCGCGCCAGTCTCGGCGATGATGCGCTTTTTGCCCAATCGTTTGGCCAGCAGGCCTTGACCCAGGGCGTTGTTAATCTTGTGAGCGCCGGTGTGGGCCAGGTCTTCCCGCTTCAGGTATATCTTGGCGCCGCCGAGTTTGCGGGTGAGGTTGGCGGCGAAGTAAAGGGGCGTGGGCCGCCCGACGAAGTTGTTTAGCAGATAACCGAGTTCTTTTTGGAACTCTTTGTCTTCTTTCAGCTTGGCGTAGGCCTGCTCCAGCTCATCCAGGGCGGCCATAAGCGTTTCGGGGACAAACTTGCCGCCGTAAGGGCCGAAGCGCCCGCGGCGGTCGGGAAGTTGGGAGGACCTGGTCTTGGATGTCATGACTTCTTTCCAGCGGCCACCGACGCGCGGCGGGCCTCTGCGATAAACGATTTGATTTTTGTAGTGTCCTTGACGCCATTAGTCTCAATGCCGCTGGACACGTCCACGCCCCACGGGTGTACGGCAGCGATAGCTTGGGAAACGTTGCTGGGCGTAAGGCCTCCAGCGAGAATAAATCGATGCCCGAGGTCGGCAACTCTGGCGGCGATGACCCAGTCGAAGGCCTCACCGGTGCCGCCCTGAAGACCCTCTACTAATCGGTCTAAGGTTACAGTGTGGCCGGCCTTGATGTATGGGCTTATTTTTTCGGAAAGGGCATGAGCGGCGGGTCCTATATCTATCCCAGCAGGGACATGGAAAACTTTAATAATGCCTGCTTCTACTTTCCCACAGTAGTCCAAACTTTCTTTGCCGCAAAGCTGCGCCATATCCAACCCGGCCTCGTTAATGGTGCGGTTTATTTCCTCCAACGGCTGATCGGCGAAAAGGCCGACGATTTTGTGGGTGGGATTTGGGCCGGTGGTCCGAACGGCATCTACGATAGCCCTGGCCTGCTGCGTGGTGACTCGCCGCCTGCGCCCGGGCACAAAAACGATGCCTAGAAAATCGGCGCCGGCCTGCGCGGCCACGACGGCATCCTCGGGCCGCATAAGGCCGCAGACCTTGACCTTAACCACGGCGCGGCGCCTCGACGGCCTGGCCTGCCAGCTCCCGCACCTTGGCCGCTGTGTCCTTGGCTGTCACCAAGGCTTCGCCCACCAGCACAGCGTTGACTCGCAGGGCGCGCAGCTTAATCACGTCCTGGGCCGTGAAGATGCCGCTCTCGCTGACGATGATTTTGCCTCGCGGGACTTTGGGCGCCAGGCGTTCAGTAACCGATAGGTTGGTCTTAAAGGTGTGCAGGTCTCGGTTGTTGATACCGATGATCTCTGCGCCGGCCTCGATAGCTTGCTCTAACTCGGCCTCGTTGTGGACTTCGACAAGGGTTTGAAGCCAGAACTGCTGGCAGAGCTTGAGCAGGTCTTTAAGCTGCTGCGGAGAGAGAATAGCGACGATGAGCAAAAGGGCGTCCGCGCCCCAGGCCCGCGCTTCCAGGACCTGATAGGGGTCGAAGATGAAGTCTTTACGGAGGACGGGTGTGCGTCGGGCTTTGGTAGCCTCTTTGACGGCCATTAGATGCTCGGGCGTCCCTTGGAATCGTGGGTCGGTGAGGACTGATATGGCGGCGGCGCCGTTGTTGACATAAGTGTTCAATAGCGCGACGGGGTCGAAGTTGGGGGCTAAGAGGCCGCGAGACGGCGAGGCTTTTTTGACCTCGGCGATGAGCCGCACGCGGTCGCCCATCAGAGCGCCGGAGAGGTTCAGGGGCGTGGGCTGCGATTTGATGCGCTGCTCAAGCTGCGATTGAGGCACCTGGGCCTTCTGGGCCTCCAGTTCCTTCTTCTTCTCGGCAACGATTTTTTCCAGGATGGTGGGCATGAGATCTTGCTGTTAGACGGTTACTTCCGTGCCGCTCTTAACGAGACTTTGGAGCGCGCCCAAAATAAACTCGCTTCCACCTTGCACCTCTAACAGGACTGGCTTCCCATGCTTCGTGAAATGGAAGATTATGCCATTCCTTTCGGAAGCGTATTCATAGGGCTCATTAGAGAGCTTCACCATCAGAATGTTGACTTCTTTATCGTAGCTAAACTTCATATTCTGAACGC
Source organism: SAR202 cluster bacterium (assembly GCA_016872285.1). Classification (NCBI taxonomy): domain Bacteria; kingdom Bacillati; phylum Chloroflexota; class Dehalococcoidia; species SAR202 cluster bacterium. The sequence continues at coordinate 56,579 of VGZZ01000011.1, forward strand.
CTCCCAGGGTATAAAGTCACCACCACTATCTCTTGCTCTGTCTCTTCAAGAACAACCTCCAAAGTAGCTTATCACTAGAAAGGCTTTTGAGCGATTTTCCTTCCTTCACGACCGTCAAGCAATGCGGAGGGAGAATTTATTATATCTTCCACAATGGAAACGTTCAGAGTGAATCCCAGGGAGACAGCCTCTTGAATTTTCTGTAGAGCATGATCCGTGAAACGTACGGTTTTCACCCACACTACCCTACGTCGTCGCCAGCCGCTGGGTCAGGGCCACCAACTGCCTCGCCTTAGCGATGGCCGCGCCGCTTTTGATAGACTGCTCAGCCAGGGCCGCGCCTTCTTTGAAGTCCTTGGCCTTGCCGCCCACTACCATTACCGCCGCCGCATTGGCGACCACTATATCCTTAAACGGCCCCGGCGTGCCGCTGAGGACCTCTCGCAGCAGGTAGGCGTTATGACGGGCGTCGCCGCCGCGGACGGCGTTGCGCGAGAAGGTGGGGAGGCCGAAGTCGGCTGGGGCTATGTCGTATTCGGTAATGGCGCCGTCCTTCAGGTCCCACACATGGGTCTTGCCGCCCAGAGTCACCTCATCCAGCCCGTCCTCGCCGTGCACCACCATGGCCCGCTCCGCTCCCATCAGTTTCAGCACCTGGATAAGCTTCTCGCCTAGCGCCGGAGTCGCGACCCCGAGAAGCTGCCGCCTGGCGCGGGCCGGGTTGGTCAGGGGGCCGAGGATGTTGAACACGGTGCGGATGCCGATTTCCTGCCGCACAGGCAGGGCATGCTTCATCGCCAGGTGGAAGGCGGGCGCGAACATAAACCCGATGCCGACTTCATCGATGCACTGCTTGACAGCTTCCGGCGACAGATTGAGCTTGACGCCCACCACCTCCAGCACATCGGCGCTGCCGGCCTTGCCGGAGACGGCGCGGCTGCCGTGCTTAGCGACTTTCAGCCCCGCGCCAGCGGCCACGAAGGCGGCGGTGGTCGAGATGTTGAAGGTGCCGGTGCGGTCTCCGCCAGTGCCGCAGGTGTCAACGACATCGCCGGGGGCTTCCACCCGGAGGGCTTTGTTGCGCATGACGGTGGCCATGCCTGCCAGCTCCTCGGGCGATTCGCCCTTCATGCGCAGGGCCGTCAAAAAGGCGCCCAGTTGGGCCGGCGTGGGCTTGCCCTCCATGATCTCGTCCATCACCGTGGAGGCCTGCTCGATGGAAATAGACTTGCCGGACACTAGCTGTTCGATGGTCTCTTTAATCATCGTTTTATCTTTGACATAACTTTTCGGCGAAGAAGGCTGGGACTGTGGGAATTATATTACCAGGACAAAACATGAGCTAATTCCCCTATGCCTACTTCGGCTTCTTCCAGCTTTCCACTCGATTCAAGTAGTTCCTCAGCAGGTCGTGGCCCACCTTGGTCATAATCGACTCAGGGTGGAACTGGACTCCCTCGACGGGCAGCTTTTTGTGGCGCACACCCATAATGAGGCCGTTACTGGTCCAGGCCGTTTTTTCCAGTTCGTCGGGCAGGGTTTCAGGGTAGATAACCAGCGAGTGATATCGAATAGCCTCGAAGGGGTTGGGCAGGCCCTGGAAGACGCCTTTGCCGTCATGGTGGATAAGGGAGGTCTTGCCGTGCATGATTTCGCCCGCCACGTCCACCGTGCCGCCGTACACCTGTCCCATGCACTGATGGCCCAGGCACACGCCCAGGATAGGCAGCTTCTCGCCGAAGTGGCGGATAACGTCGTTAGATATGCCGGCCTCTTTGGGAGTGCAGGGGCCGGGTGAGATAACGATGCCCTGGGGCTTCAGGTCTGCGATCTCCTCCAGCGATATTTTGTCATTTCGATATGTTTTTACGTCCGCACCCAGCTCGCAGAGGTACTGGTACAGGTTGTAAGTAAAGCTGTCGTAGTTGTCGATGAGCAGTATCACGGCTAGTTAAGCACCTCGATAAATTCCAGCCAGTTGCCGTCCGGGTCCTGGGCCATGACGGTGCGCCGCGCCAGCTTGCCGTCGATATAACGCTCCATGGGCGAGTTGAGGAACCGCAGGCCTAGCTTAGACTTCTCGCGATAGAAGGTCTCCATGTCCTCGATGTAGAAGCCGAGGTGGGCCGCGCCGATATCCTTCAGGCCTTTGTCAATCCGAACGCTGGGCGGGAAGAAGTATTTCACGAGTTCTAGATAGTGGCCGTTGTCCAGCTTCAGGAAGGCGACTTTAATGTGGCAGTCCTTGTAGCCCAGAAGCTGCTCCGCCGGCGGGCCGCTGAGTTCGCCGAAGCGGTCGAATTTGAAGCCGAGGACTCGAGTGTAGAAATCGATAGCCTTGTCCATGTCCTGAACGACGAAGCCGGTATGGAAAATCGATTTGAGCATAGCTTATCTCCCCTCGGCCCGGTCGATGGCACGGAGCAGGGCGCCAGCCTTGTGCAGCGTCTCCTGGTACTCAGGCTCCGGCTCGCTGTCGTACACTATGCCGCCTCCGGCCTGGACGTAGGCGATGCCGTCCTTCAGTACCATGGTGCGGATAGTGAGGGCGGTGTCGCAGTTGCCTGAGAAGCTGAAGTAGCCCACGGCGCCCGAGTAGGGACCGCGCTGCTCCTTCTCCATCTCGGCGATGATCTCCATAGCGCGGATTTTAGGCGCGCCGGAAAGGGTACCGGCGGGGAAGCATGAACGCATGGCATCGAAGCAGGTGTACTCGGGCTTCAGCAGACCGGTGACCTGGGAGACAAGGTGCATGACGTGGGAATACCTGTCCACACCCATAAGCCGCGACACCTTCACGGTGCCCGTCTTGCTGACCCGGCCAAGGTCGTTGCGGGCCAGGTCCACCAGCATGATGTGTTCGGCGCGCTCCTTTTCGTTGTTCACCAGCTCCTTCTCCAAGGCTATGTCCTCGGCCTCGGTCTTGCCGCGAGGGCGTGTGCCAGCGATGGGGTGGGTGGTGATGCGCCCCTCTTCGACTTGCAGCAGCATCTCCGGCGACGCGCCGATGATCTGGAAGCCGTCCAGGTCCAGGTAGTACATGTAGGGCGACGGGTTGATGGTGCGCAGGGTGCGGTAGATGCGGAAGGGCGCGGCGTCGGTGCGGCGGGCCAGCCGCTGGGAAGGCACCACCTGGATGACGTCGCCGGCGACGACGTACTTCTTCACCCGCTGCACCATGTCGTGGTAACGCTCGCGGGTGAAGTTGGAGGTGTAGGGCGTCGAAGTTGATGGCGCCGATGCAGGCTCCTTAGGCAGCGGCCCCTCCAATCGTTCCACCACCTTATCGATGCGGCGGCACGCTTCTCGATACCCAGCCTCAATGTTGCCATCGACGCGGGCCAGGCTTACAACCTTGATGTCGTGGCGTAGGTGGTCGAAGACCAGGAGGGTGTCGGTGAGCATGAAGAGCGACTCTGGAACGCCGATGGTGTTGGCCTTGGGTATGGGCACGCGAGGCTCGAAGTAGTGGACCACGTCGTAGGCCAGATACCCCACGGCGCCGCCGTGGAAGCGGGGCAGTCCCTGGACCGGCGCCAGCTTGTACTTAGCCAGCTCTTTCTGAATGGGCGCCAGAGGGTCAACCGAGCCCAGCTTGGTGCCGGGACCGGTCTTCACCACCGAATACGGCTCCGTGCCGATGAAGCTGTACCGGCCCACCCGTTCGCCACCCTCGACGCTTTCCAGTAGGAAGGAGTACGGCGGCTTTGCCACCTTGAGATACGCGGACACGGGCGTCTCCATGTCGGCTGGGACCTCCCGGTACACGGGGATGAGGTTGCCCTGGGAGGCCAGGGCCCTGGCCTGGTCGAGGGATGGCGTGTACATCTCGGCTACTCTCCGGCCACGCGCTCGAGGACCCGTTCGTAACCCTGGGGAATTTGGAGGCGCTGCTGGCCCTCCCGCTGGTCTATGTTGTCCATAAACTCCTTTAAGCTCCCAATAAAGTCTTCGAACTCCTGGTGGTCCAGCACCACCGCCAGCTTGTTGCCCTTCTCATCGACGACGAACTGGGGGTAGCTTGGCGCTTGTTTCTGTAGAAAACGACGGCTGTAAGAGTAGCCCTCATCAAACAGACGGCACGCCCACTGGATAACGTCGGCCTTGTTTTGCTCCGTTACCTTGACGCTGCCGCGCCTGACGGGCAGGTTGAAACGCATGCTCCTGGTCTCAAAGGTCTTGCCCGAGGTCTCTCGCTCGATGCCGCTGAAGTAGAACTCCAGGGAATCCGGCGTCTTGGACGGGAAGAGGCAGGACATGACCTCGCTGCTGCTGCCCTTACGAGTGATAGGCGTGTTGTAAAAGGTAAACCCCACCGACCACTCATTGGGGGCGTACATGGCCTGTCGCGTCCGAATCGAGTCTCTATTGCTTTTCTCGGTTACGCAGTCGTAAACCGAGAGAAAGGCCTCCGCCTGGGCGTTGGTCAACGCGTTGGACATCCTGACTATCCGGTCCTTGACTTCAGGACGGTTCTCTGAGTAGTCCGGCAGGATGTAGTCCAGCATCAGCTCCCTGACCTGCTTTCTTACGTCTGTTTTTACACCGACCATTTTCACACCTCCCATAAACGATAAGCCCCGTCCAAAAAGGGACGGGGCTTATTCCGTTATGCCACCCTAAATTCTCGAACCAAGATATGCGCGACGCTTAGGCGTTACCGCCATCATGCCGCCGGCTGTTAACGGTGCCCGCCGAAAGGCCTGTGACTCGCAGTCCAGGTCGGTCCATTCGGTTCCTCCGCCTCTGGGCGCCGGGTTCCCACCACTCCCCGGCTCTCTGGGCCCCGCGTAAGGCCTACTACTCCGACCAGCCTTTGGATATTAAGTTCTATTAAATACTACGGCTGTTTTGTTGAAGTGTCAACTGAAATTTGTCACAACCAAACGACCCGTAGAAGCCGATTATCACAGGCAGCGGGCCGCCTCTCGCTCGATGTACTCGCGCATCTCTGATGGCAGCCGCACATCGCCGGCCTTGGCGTTTTCGATGATGCGGGACGGCTTGGTGGTGGCGGGGATGAGGGTGGTGATGGCGGGATGGCCCAGGTCCCACGCTAGGCATGCCTGGCCCCAAGTCTCGACACCGAACTCCTCCAGGGGACGCAGATCCGGCTGGCGCTTGAGTCCTGTCACCAGCGTTCCCTTCCCCACTGGCCGCATGACGATGACGCCTATGCCCATATCCTCGGCTACGGGCAGCACCCGCTCCTCCACCTGCCGCTCCAGGAGGTTATAGGGTATCTGTATGGTGTCCACTCGACCGGACCGCATGATATCGATCATCTCAGGGTAGAACTCGGGAATGAAGTGGCTGAGGCCGATGAGGCCAATCTTGCCCTGGGCTTTCAGCTCCTCCAGGTAGGGCAGGTGGGTCTTCCAGTCCACCAGGTTGTGTATCTGAAAGACCTCAATGTGGTCGGTGCCCAGCAGCTTGAATGAGCGAGCGATCTGCTTCCGGCCCGTCCCCTTGCCGGCGCACCATACCTTGGTCGCCAGCGTCACCTTGTTTCGCCGGCCCTGGACGGTCTGGCCGAAGACGCCTTCGGCGCGGCGGTACATGGGCGAGGTGTCCAGGAAGGTGGTCCTGTGGGCTATGCAGTTGTCGATGATGCGGCGGGCGTTGTCGATGTCCGCCGGGGCTTCGACATCGAAGCCTGAAGAAGAGGCGCTGCCCATGCCGATGACGGGCACGCTGAGATGTTTGAGTTTTCGAGTCTGCATTAAGGCTCCTTAGAGGCTGGGAAAATCGCCGAGATTATAGCTTACGCGGGTACAGGCAGACCACGAGGGGTGTTAAGATAGCTTTGTGAAACGCGAAAATATCCGTAACTTCTGTATCATTGCTCACATAGACCACGGCAAGTCTACGTTGGCCGACCGGCTCCTAGAGCTGACGGGCACAGTGGACCCTCGCCAGATGGCCGCGCAGTTCATGGACTCCATGGACCTGGAGCGGGAGCGCGGCATCACCATCAAAGGCAAGGCTGTGCGAATGACCTACCGCCACCCCGTCGGCCAGGAGTACCAATTCAACCTCATCGACACGCCGGGACACGTCGACTTCACCTACGAGGTGTCTCGAGGACTGGCGGCATGCGAAGGGGCCTTGCTGGTAGTGGACGCAACCCAGGGCGTGCAGGCGCAGACCCTAGCTAATGTTTACCTGGCTATGGAGCGCGATCTGACTATCATCCCCGTCATCAACAAAATCGACGCGCCCGCCGCCGAGCCTGACCGGGTGGCCCGGGAGCTAGAGCAAGTCTTCGGATTCAAGCCCGAGGAGGCCCTGAGGGTCTCGGCTAAGGATGGCACGGGCGTAGGCGAGTTGATGGAGGCCATCGTCGAGCGTATGCCGCCGCCCAAGGGAGATCCCACCAGCCTCCTGCGGGCGCTGATTTTCGATTCCAGCTACAACTTATATAAAGGCGTGGTGGCCTACGTGCGGGT
>VGZZ01000012.1 GCA_016872285.1 SAR202 cluster bacterium
GGGGGGGGGGTGGGGAGGGGAGGGTAGGGGAGTGAGAGGAGATAAATCTCTAGTGGTAGGTGGCATTGATAAAGCATCGTGGGTTCCAGGGTTTCACCCTCTCTTCCTTCGACCAGGCTCAGGACGGCGTCTGTTCTCCCCCATCAAGGGGGAGAAGGTAAAAAGAAAAGCTGGCTGTGATAGGTGTCATTTGGCATGAACCAAATTAACTAGCAGCCGCCATCATTAGAGAGAAGGAATTTTCTTGGTGGCGGTCAGCCTAACTATTCACAGCAAACCTTAATTCGAGCCAATTAGGCACCGTTAGGGCAGGGGCTTGGGCAGGAAGTAGCGTTTGTTATCTACGATTAGGGGCTGGCCGGCCAGGATGCGCTGGTAGAGCCTGGATGTAATCGTTAGGTCTTGCTCGTTGTATTCCAGGAGTCGGTGCTTCTGTTTAGCAAAGACTCCTTCGTTTTGAGTATGGTCCCAGGGGATTTTAGATATGCCTAGGGTCTCGCTACATAGCGTATCTAGCTTCACGCGGAAGCCGGCGAGGTATTGGAACTTGGCCATGATATCGTAGTGCTTCTTCATCTTGGGCGCGGAGCCGAGGAACTTTTTGAAATAGACGTCCAGAACGGCGAAGTCGAAGCGTGTGCCATTGAAGGTGACGATGGTGCCTGAGTACGAGTTAAGGAAGTCGGCCAGGTTGCCGAGGTCTTGCTTATTGCATTCGTAGGGGACGTACCTCACCTGGTCCATGGTGCCTGTCACCAGGAGCATGAAGTCCGCCGGGTTGTAGTTGTCAAAGTCGCCGCGGCAGGTCTCGATGTCCAACACACAGAAGTTACTGGCAGCTACGCTCTGACCCATGGCACTTTCCTTCCTAGTCGGCTGGTGAATTAGCTAAGAGCAGTCTGGAATTTTAAAGGCTTGAATGGGTAGATGCTAGATTACAAGCATGGATGCAGAGCAAGGACTGGTGTGGAAGAGACGATGAAAGAGGGCTGTAGAGGTGGTGAGGGAGGGGCAGCCTGTCGTGCTAAACTTTAGGCATGGCCACAAGGCAAGGGCCGCCGGCGGTGGAGACGTTCAAGAAGATCCTCCAGTTGGAGGAGAAGCGAGGCTTTGACAATAAGGCGGTGGCGGGGGGGTTGGACCGGTTTTTGGAGCGGAATCGTGAGGAATTAGTGGAAGGTTTAGATCCTTCGACTGCGTCCGGGTACGGACTCCGCTCAGGACTCGCTACGCTCGGTCCCCATCCCGTCGACCCAAGGGCGCTGCTGTCGGAGGGGTACGGGGGGATGGAGGTGGGGCGGAGGAGGGAGTGGGTGGGGCTGTGGTTGGGGATGATGGGGGAGGCCCCCACCGCATCCCCGACCCCCCTCTCTAACTCTCCCCCTCAAGGGGGGAGAGGACCAAAGGGGCAGTCAGAGAGGGGTGTAGGCAAATTAGCGAGGCCAACCCCTACTCCGGAAATGGGAGAGGACTGGATTCCAGCTTCCGCTGGAATGACCCTTCGACCAGGCTCAGGGCAGGCCCTGGGGAAGGGCGAGGAGACCTCGCCCCTACAAAGGGCCAAGAGGCCTGGAAAATCACCGAAGCGACCTGGGCGAAGGCCGGCAGGCGGGGGGACGACGTTGCCGGTGGAGTCGCCGGTGACGAAGCTGTCAAGGGTGGAGGCGAGGACGGCGGCGAGGCTGGAACGGTTGGGCGTGTCGACGATTAAGGACTTGCTTTATTTATTTCCGCGTCGTCATAAAGACTATTCGAACACGATAAAAATCGCGGAGATGACGCCAGGGCAGGAAGCTACGATAAAAGCCACAGTATGGGAAGCGCGGGCGATTCGATTGGGGCAACAGGGGCGGCTTCAGGCTACCGAGGCGACAGTCGGCGACGAGACGGGGAATCTGAGGGTGACGTGGTACGGGCAGCCCTACATAGCCAGGACGCTAAGGAGTGGAGAGCAGATAGGCCTAAGCGGGAGGCTGGATATTTTTGGCGGGGAACGAGTGTTAAAGTCGCCGGACTATGAACTGGTGCGTGATGGAATTGAGATGATACACGCGGGCCGACTGGTGCCGGTGTACCCGCTGACGGAGGGGCTGTCTGCGAGGCAGATGCGGCGGCTGGTGTGGCAGGCGGTGGAGAGGTGGTCGCCGGCCTTGCAGGACTTCCTGCCGCCGGACGTGCGAGAGCGGCAGGGGCTGCGGGACTTGCCGACGGCGGTGACGCAGGCGCACTTCCCGGACGATATGGAATCGTATGAAGAGGCGAGGAGGCGGCTGGCCTTCGACGAGCTGTTCCTGCTGCAACTGGCGGTGCAGCTTAGGCGTCAGAACTGGCAGAAGGGGACCAAGGGTATACCCATTAGACCCGACGGGAAGGTCATCGCCAGCTTTATCAGCCATCTGCCCTTCAGCCTGACCAACGCGCAGAAGCGGTGCCTGGAGGAGGCGTTGGGGGACATGGCGCGGGGCACGCCGTCGATGAGCCGACTGCTGCAGGGCGAGGTGGGGAGCGGGAAGACGGTGGTGGCGCTGACGGCGCTGCTGGCGTCGGTGGCGTGCGGGTACCAGGGGTCCATCATGGCGCCGACGGAGATACTGGCGGAGCAGCATTTCCAGACCGTGTCAAAGCTCATGCGAAACATGGCGAGGCCGACGCAGGAGGAGAACCTGATCACCGCGTACCTGGAACCACACTCGCAGCCCCTATCGGTAGCGCTGGTGACGGGCAGCACCAAGAAGTCGATAAAACGGGAGATAAAAGAGCGGGCGGCGGAGGGGAAGCTGGACATTATCATCGGCACCCACGCGCTGATACAGGAAGAGATGTCGATGCCCAACCTGGCGCTGGCGGTGGTGGACGAACAGCACCGGTTCGGGGTTATGCAGAGGGCGGCGCTGCGTGGCAAAGGCGAAACGACGCCCCACCTGCTGGTGATGTCGGCGACGCCGATACCACGGACGCTGGCGCTGACGCTGTACGGCGACCTGGACATATCGACGATAGATGAGCTGCCGCCGGGTCGGCAGAGGATAGGGACTCGATGGGTTTCGCCGGACAAGCGGGCGGCGGCATATAGCTTTGTGCGGGAGCAGGCGCAGGCGGGCCGGCAGGCCTTCGTGATATGCCCGCTCATCGAAGAGTCGGAGGCGGTGGAGGCCAAGGCGGCGACGGCGGAGTACAAACGGCTTAGCACAGAGGTGTTCCCGGACCTGCGGCTGGGACTGCTGCACGGGCGGATGCCGTCGAAAGAGAAGGAGCGGGTCATGGGGCAGTTCTATGGGCGGGAATTGGACATACTGGTATCCACGCCGGTGGTGGAGGTAGGCATCGACGTGCCTAACGCCACGGTGATGATGGTGGAGGCGGCGGACAGGTTTGGGCTGGCGCAGCTGCACCAATTCAGGGGCCGGGTAGGCCGCGGCGAGCATCGGAGCTACTGCCTGCTGCTATCGGACGCGCCGTCGGACGGGGCGAGGGAGCGGCTTTCGGCCATTGAGCAGATCCACGACGGGTTCCGGCTGGCGGAGGTGGACTTGCAGCTTCGAGGGCCGGGGGATATTTTCGGGACACGGCAGAGCGGGCTGCCGAATTTGAGGATGACGCGACTGAGCGACCAGCGGCTGCTGACGACGGCGCGGGAGGAGGCGTCGAGGCTGCTGGAGAAGGACCCGGGGCTGTCGAAGAAAGAGCATAGGGCGCTGAAGAAGGAGGTAGCGGGTCGGTTCCAAGGGGAGGTGACAGGAGAGGTGGGGTAAACAGGTACGTCCCACGACCGCCGGACTATTAAAAACCTCTAAAATCAGGGCCGGGCCGTGAGATATTCGTGAGATACCTGTGGTAATACCCTGGCGGTTAAAGCTATATGAGCGCGCAAAGAGAAGTCCGTCTCCCAGACGCCGCCGTAGTTTCCGGGACGGCTGAAGCCGAAAGGGCGCAGGGCGGGGGAGTGATGGGAGGGATGCGCCGATTCGGAACCTTCATGGTCGGCCCGCGGTACAGGCCTGTGCATCTCGCCATCATCACTTTCGCGCTGCTGCTGCATCTGGCGACCCACTACGCGACGTACCTGGACACCACACGCTCCCTGGTCAGCGGCCTTCCTTACTTCAGACTCCATATACTGCATGAGATGGAGTTCCTGCTAATCATTGTTTATGCGGGGGTAGTGTTTGGGGTCAAGGGAGGTCTGATAGCGGTGGGCATATCCGCCGTCACATCCATCCCGTTCTTGTTTCAGGCGGACATCATTGGGTACCGGGCTGCGCCGGGGGAGATGCGGGATTCCGCGCTTCAGCTATCGGTCATGCTGCTGATGGGCGTCTTGATGGTGGGACTGCTGGAGGCGGATAGGAAGCGTCGACAGGCGGTCAGCACGGCGCGGGAGATGGAGGAGTTGGACAAGCTGAAGACCAACTTCCTGAGCATGGCGTCGCACGAATTGAGAACGCCGATATCTAGCATATTCGGCTTCGCCGACCTGCTGGAGACCTCCAACCCGTCGGAGCAGGACAGGAAGAAGTGGGTGCAGTGGATAAAGAGCGAAAGCAAACGGCTGGTGAGCATCATAAACGAGCTGCTGGATGTGTCCCGATTGGAGTCTGGAATGCTGCAACTGGAGATGGGGCCGGTGCAGGTCAAGAAAGTGGCAGAGGAGGCGGCGCTGGCGTCCGGGGTTTCCAACAGCGGGCATAGCTTTCTGATGGAGATGCCGAGCGCGCTGCCCTCAACGCATTCCGACTACGACCATTTGAAGCAGGTGCTGATTAATCTGCTGAGCAACGCGGTCAAGTACAGCCCGAAGGGAACGACGATTGTGGCCGGGGCGGTGCATGACACGGAAGGCAAGCGGGTGGTGATGTGGGTGCGGGACCAGGGTATGGGCATAAGCGAGGAGGACCAAAAGCAACTGTTCACCACGTTCCATCGGATACGCAGGCCGGAGACGGAGGACGTGGTAGGCACGGGGCTGGGGCTGTATATAGTGAAGAGCCTGGTGGAGGCGATGGGCGGGGAGGTGTGGGTGAAGAGCGCTTTGGGGCAGGGGTCGACGTTTTATGTGTCGATGCCGGTGGGGGAAGGGGAGAGGGTGGAGGCAAAGGTTTAGGCGACTAACTGTCTCGGCTGGCTTTAGCGGTCTTTCTTCGTTGTTTCGCCCTGGCTGTGGCTATCGGTTTTTGATGCGTGGTAACATACTCTTTTAATCCAAATTCCATCATGTGTGTTTGCCATGCCTTCATTAGCTAAGGACATCATCGCTGAGAAGATTGAGAAAGCCCTGGAGCAGGCCAAGGGGCAGGGGTTGCTGCCGTTGGAGACTATACCTGAGGTGACGGTGGAGCGGCCGGCCAAGCCGGAACACGGGGACTTTGCCACCAACGTGCCCATGCGGCTGGCGAGGGCCACCCGAATCGCGCCGCTGGAAATCGCGAAGACGCTGGCGAGGGTTATAACAGCGGACGAGATTATCGAGAAGGCGACGGCGGCGCCGCCCGGGTTTATCAACTTCACACTGAAGGAGTCGTGGCTGCAGGAGCAGGTGGAGGCGATTCGGAAGGCGGGGCAGAAATACGGCGCGATGAAGGCGGCCAAGCCGCAGAAGGTAATGATTGAATTTGTCAGCGTGAACCCTACGGGGCCGGTGCACGTGGGGCACACTCGGGGGGCGGTGCTGGGGAGCGCCCTGGCGTCGGTGCTGGGGGCGGCGGGGCACCGGGTCACGCGCGAGTATTACGTCAACGACGCCGGCACCCAGATGGAGCTTTTTTATGGGTCGGTGCTGGCGAGGTATTTGCAGGCGCTAGGGCGGGAGGCGGAGCTGCCGGCGGGGGGCTACCAGGGCGAGTACATTAGCGAGCTGGCGAGGGAGATACTATCGGAGGAGGGGGAGAGGTTCGCGCCGATGGAGCGGGGGCAGGCGCTGAAGGAGATGGGGGACATCGCGCGGGAGAAGATGGTGGCACACATACGGGAGGACCTGCTGAAGCTGGGAGTGGAATTTCACCATTGGTTCAGCGAGCATACTCTATACGACACCAAAGAGTACGACGAGGCCATCGGCCTGCTGAAAGAGAAGGGGCACCTGGCGCAGCGGGAGGGGGCGCTGTGGTTCGCGTCGTCGGCGTTAGGGGAGGATAAGGACAACGTGGTGGTGCGGTCCAGCGGCGCGCCGACCTATTTCGCGTCGGACATCGCCTATCATCACAACAAATTCATCAAACGGGACTTCGACCGGGTCATAAACATCTGGGGGGCCGACCACCAGGGCCACGTGAGCCGCTTAAAGGCGGCGGTGGGGGCGCTGGGAGTGGAGCCTTCGAGGCTGGAAGTCATCATCGCGCAGATGGTGACGCTGAAGCGGGGGGACCAGGTGGTGAAGGCGTCGAAAAGGGCAGGGGAGTTTGTGACGCTGCGGGAGCTGGTGGAAGAGGTGGGGCCGGACGCGTGCCGCTATTTCTTCCTGGCGAGGGCGCCGAATACGCAGATGGACTTTGACCTGGAACTGGCTAAAAAAGAGTCGTCAGAGAACCCGGTGTACTACGTGCAGTACGCCCACGCACGAATCGCGGGGATACTGCGGAGCGCTAAGGAGCGGGGGCTGGAGTGGTCGGCGGGGGACGTGTCGCTGCTGAAGGACACGAACGAGCTGGCGCTGATTCGCAAGATGCTGGAACTGCCGGAGCTGGTGGAGCGGGCGGCGAGCAAGCTGGAGCCGCACCACCTGCCTCACTACGCGCTGGAACTGGCCACCGCTTTCCACTGGTTCTACGAGAACTGCCGCGTGCTGAGCAGCGACCCCAAGGACACGCCGATAAGCCTGGCGAGGCTGAAGCTGGTGGAGGCGTGCAAGGTGGCGCTGGGTAGGACACTGGGGCTGATGGGGATGAGGGCGCCGGAGCGGATGTAGGGGCGGCAGGAGTGGGCCCCTTGACAATGTATATACAAATGTATATACTAAGCGCGTCCCATGGAATTTGAGTGGGACGAGAACAAGAACCAGGCGAACAAGATAAAGCATGGCCTGGACTTTAGAGAAGCCATTGGGGTCTTTGAGCACCCAGGCTTAATCCAGAGAGAGACCAAACACGGTTATGGAGAAGAGAGGTTTTCCATTATAGGGACAGCGAATGGCAGAGCGTTGTTTGTGGTGTACACCATTCGTGGGAGCGTCTATCGAATTATTTCTGCAAGGAGGGCAAGCCGCGATGAACGAAGAGCGTATAGTCAGATATAAAGCTGGACAGGTACCCAAAGGCGATACCGACTGGGCCCGTATTGATGCAATGACTGACGAGGAGATTGAGGCTAACGCCTTGTCGGACCCGGACGCGCAGCCTACGGACGAGGAGTTCTGGAGGGATGCCGTGCTCTGGATACCAGGGAAAAAGACGCCGGTTCAGCTTCGGCTGGACCCGGACGTGCTGCTGTGGTTCAAAAGCCAGGGGCCGCGGTACCAGACTCGCATCAACGCGGTACTGCGCTCTTACATGACAGCCACAGAGATTAAGATGGCTAGGGAGAGCAAAGCGGAGTACAAGGCGGAAACCAAAGGCACAAAGGGGAAGAAGAGGGGAACCAAGAAATAGCCTATACTGGTGGGCTGTTGGATTGCAGAGGAGAGGCGTTAAATGACAATGAGCAAGAAGAAGGGCCGGATTTTTTCCGGCATGCGGCCCACGGGGCGGCTGCACCTGGGGAACTACCTGGGGGCGCTTAAGAACTGGGTGGACCTTCAGGACGAGTACGAGTGCATATACAGCGCCGTGGATATACATGCCTTGACCACCCTGGAGTCGGCGCAGGAAGCCAGGGAGATAAAGGGCAACATTCGCGAGATGGTGCTGGACTGGCTGGCGGCGGGCGTCGACCCGAATCGCAGCATTATTTTCGTACAGTCGCACGTGCCGGAGGTTATGACGCTGCACACGCTGTTGAGCATGGTGACGCCCCTCGGGTGGCTGCTGCGGGTGCCCACCTTCAAAGAGAAGGTGCAGCAGATGCATGAGACCGACGAGACGGTCAACTACGGGCTGGTGGGCTATCCGGTGCTACAGACCGCCGACATTGTGCTGTACAAAGGCGACACAGTGCCTGTAGGCAAGGACCAGATACCGCACCTGGAGCTGGCACGGGAGATAGTGCGCCGGTTCAACAATATGTTCGGCGAGACGTTCCCGGAGCCGCAGGCCAAGCTCACGGAATCGCCGGTGATTGTGGGGTTGGACGGGCAGGCAAAGATGAGCAAAAGCCTGAACAACCACATCGAGCTGTCGGCGACGCCGGAGGAGACTCGAAAGCGGATTATGACGGCGGTGACGGACCCGCAGAGGACGCATCGCAGCATCCCGGGACGCCCTGAGGTATGCAACGTGTATGCGCTGCACAAGATCTTCACGGCGATGAACCTGGAGACCATCTATCGAGAGTGCAGCACGGCGGCGCGAGGATGCGTCGACTGCAAGAAGGAGCTGGCGGAGAGCATCAATCGGTACCTGGCGCCGTTGAGGGAGCGACGGCAGGAGTACATGGCGAAGCCAGGGCTGGTGGATGAGATCCTAGTGGAAGGTGGGAAGAAGGCGAGGAAGCTGGCCCAGGCGACCATTGAGGAAGTGAAGACGAAGATGGGGCTGGCCTAGGGATGAATTGTGTCAATAGTCACAACACGTTTATGGGATTAAACAACAGTGATAAGTGGATCTGATCCCCTTGCCGTGGTGCTAGGGTTTCACCCTCAACCTGCGCCTTCTCCCATCAAGGGAGAAGGAATTTCCTTGGTGACGGTCATGTCTGTAAACCCCTTTATCCCTCGACTAGCACAAGGCATTTAGGAATGAACGGATTCATGGACTTCGGTGTGCCTCCATCTAAGAGCGGGCGTTCGGCACTGGAAATAGCCATCGATGCGGCCAAGGCGGCGGGGTCGATTACGCGGGCCAGGGTGAGAGATGTACTAGAGGTGTCGTTCAAGGGGCGGGGCAACCCGGTGACGGACGTGGACAAGGCGGCGGAGAAGGCGGCGCTGTCGATACTGCGGCGGGAGTACCCGGAGTTTGGAATCCAGGCGGAGGAGTCGCCGAGGGTGGACTCATCGACGCCGTATCGATGGATAGTGGACCCCCTGGACGGCACTCGAAACTACGTGGTGGGCATTCCTCACTTCTGCACTGCCGTGGCTTTGGCGAGGGGCGATGATGTGCTGGCGGCGGCCACCTACGACCCGCTGAAGGAGGAGTTATTTCAATCGGTGAAGGGCGGAGGGGCTTTTCTCAATGGGCGGCGGCTACGAGTCACGGCCAAGAAGTCCTTAGAAGACTGTGTCGTCGGGTTTGACATGGGGTATTCGGACGAGCGTGCGCGGCAGGGTCTGGAGCTGGTGCGGCACCTGTGGCCGGGGTTTCAGAGCCTGCGGCTGATGGGGTCGGCGGCGCTGGGGATGGCGTACGCGGCCTGCGGCCGGATGGACGTATATTTTCACCACCGGCTGGCGCCATGGGACGTGGCCGGCGGGCTGCTGCTGGTGCGGGAGGCGGGCGGTGTGGCCCTGGACCGCTACGGCAAGCCCGCGACGCCAGACAGCGAGAGCGTGGTGGCGTCGAGCGGGGGCGTGGTGGAGGGGTTTATGGCGGCGACGGAGGGGCTGGACTGGCGGCGGTAGTCCGAGCGTTTGCCCTGGGATTTTGTTGCGCCTATACTTGGCGCTAAATCGCCGGGCCGCCGGAGAGCGGATAGGAGGACTCCATGACAACAACGCAGCAGAATACTGCCAAGAAGACGATTTATGAGAAGAAGGGGCACATTGCCTATTTAACTATCAACTACCCTGAGAAGGCTAATATTATGTCCAACCAGGTCATACAGGAGATGGGTGAGGCCTATAAGGACTTCTGGATGGACCGGGACATGCGGGTGATGATATTAACCTCGGTGGGGGAGCGACACTTTTCGGGGGGGCACCACATCCAGCCGCCGCCGCAGGGGCAGACGGTGGCCGACGTGCGCCACCAGCGGGGCGACCAGGTGGTTTGGCCGCCGCCAGGGTCGGTGAACGGGAGGAAGCCTTCCATAGACCCGGACAGCGGGCACGACTTTCCGAAGATATACAAGCCGGTTATCGCGGCGGTCAACGGCATTGCCGCCGGCGCGGGGCTGTACACGCTGCTAACGACGACGGACATACGCGTGGCCTGCGCGGAACACGGACGGTTCTACTACGCGCTGCTGTCGAATCGAGGCGGCATTGGGAGCGGGCCTCTGCCCACACGGATCATGAAGCAGCTTAACTACGTTCACGCGATGAAGTTCCTGCTGATGGACGAGCCCATCGACGCGCAGGAGGCGGTGCGCATCGGCCTTATCAACGAGGCGGTGCCTCACGGGCAACTGATGACACGCTGCGAGCAGATAGCGGAGAGAATAGCGTCGCTGCCGCCGGTGTCGGTGCGGTTTTTGAAGGAGTTCTTGATCCGATCGCAGGACCTGAGCGTTGACCAGGCATGGCATTTGCAATTCATGTACCACCATCTGGCGAACATGCACTCGGGGGACAGCGACGATTCGACGAACGCGTTCCTGGAGAAGCGTGGCCGGACGGTGAGGGGTGAGATGCGGGACTGCGACAAGCACGCCCACAGCAAGCTGGTGGAGGGCTATTTGCCGTACGACCCGTTTGGTTAGGGAACGGGAGAATCCCCTTACCAACCCCCAAGGGGAAACTAGAGGAGAGTAGTCTAGCCTGACGGACGGAGCGTAGTGCCAGTGTTTCACCCTCTCTTCTATTCTCCCCCATCAAGGGGGAGAAAGTAGGGAAGGTGGCAAGATGCGGTCTTGAATAGAGAAGGCGAGGTAGCAGACAGAACAGATTCTTCGGCTAGGTCGGAGTACCGACTTCGCTCAGAATGACAAGTCGCGGGAGGCTGATATGGCTGGCAAGAATGGAGGGCCGCTGGCAGGGATTCGGGTTATTGATTGCACGACGGTGAACGCCATGCCGACGGCTATGTATTGCATGGGCGACATGGGGGCCGAGGTTATCAAGGTGGAGGCCCACACCCGATTGCGGACGGAGGGGCTGGGGCCGTTCCCGGACGGGGCGCCGGGGGAGAAGTGGTGGAACCGGGACGGGGGGTTCCAGCGGCTGAATCGAAGCAAGCTGGGGATAACGCTGAACCTGAAGTCGGCAGAGGCCATCGACACGTTCAAGCGGCTGGTGGCGGTCAGCGACATTGTGGCCGAGAACAACCGGCCGGGGGTGATGGAGAGGCTAGGGCTGGGGTACGAAGAGCTTCGGAAGATAAATCCCAGCCTCATTTATTTCTCGTTTTCGGGGTTTGGGCAGACGGGGCCGTGGCGGGACTACCAGGGCATCGGGCGGATGTTTGAGCTGACGGCGGGGGTGAGCCAGTTCACGGGCTACCCGGACGAAAGCCCTCGAAGAGTGGGGTCGGCGTGGTTCGACCCGCCGAATGGGTGGACGGTGGTGTTTGCGCTGCTGTCGGCGCTGCACAACAGGGAGCGGACGGGGAAGGGGCAGTACATGGACCACGCGATGTACCAGATGGCGGTGTCGACGCTGGGGGATGCGATTCTGGACTGGGAGGTGAACGGTCGGAACGGGCGGATGATGGGTAACACGCACCCTTACCTGGCGCCCCACGGGGCGTACCCGTGCAAGGGGGACGACAGGTGGGTTGTGATTACGGCGGAGGACGACGCGCAGTGGGAGGCGCTGGTGGCGGCGATGGGGTCACCGGTGTGGGCGGGGGAGGAGAGGTTTGGCGACGGGTTGAGTCGATGGAAGAATCGCGAGGCGCTGGATAAGAACATATCGGCGTGGACGAGGAAGCACAGCGCTGAGGGATTGATGTCGTTGCTGCAGGAGGCGGGGGTGCCTGCGGGAGTGGCGCAGAACGCGCGGGACACGATGCTGGACCCGCAGATGAGGGAGCGGGGGTTCTTTGAGGTGGTGGAGCACGCCAAGCATTTGAACATTGGGCCTCGGCATTACGGCGGGCAGCCGTGGAAGATGTCGAAGTCGAGGACGTATATACGGAGGCCAGCGCCGGACCTGGGGCAGGATAACGAGTATGTGTTGGGAGAGATCTTGGGGATGAGTGAGGCGGAGGTGACGAAGTTGTATGAGCTGGGGGCGATTGGGAGGGAGCCGGAGCCGCCGCCGAAGCCGAAGGCGAATCGAAGCCAGGAGGAGTTGAGGAGGCAGTACGAGAAGAGTGTGGAGGAGGGGTCGCTGGCGGGGTACGATGGGGATTTTAAGGGGAGGCTGGGACTGGAGTGAGGGGGAGGGGGAAGAGGCCTGAGGGGAGGCCACGGGAGGTGTGGTTTAGCCTGGCGGACGGAACGTGGTGCTAGGGTTTCACCCTCACCTTAGTCCTCTCCCATCAAGGGAGAGGAAAGAAGAAGGCAGGGCAAGAGTGGTCTGTATTTTGGGTATCGCGGCCTTAACTCCTCTGGCAGCGAATAAAGTGCAAGGGAAGTAGATGAGTAGCTCAAGGGCGCAAGTATTAAGAAAGCGACCCACAGATGCTGAGAGCAAATTGTGGGCAGCTTTACGTGAACTTCGTCTGGTGGGTTTCAAGTTCCGGCGCCAAGAGTCCATCGGTAGCTACGTATGCGATTTTGTATGCTTCTCGAAGAAATTGATTGTAGAGGTTGATGGTAGTCAACACGCTGACAATGTCATCGCTGACCAAAAGAGGACTGAATGGTTGGAAAGCCAAGGGTTCAGGGTGCTGCGGTTTTGGAATAACCAAGTGGTAGATGATATAGAGACGGTGATTGAGGCGATTGCTAATGCGTTAAATGGAGTAGATTACCCGCTGGCCTTTACACGGAAGACCAGGAAAGACCAAAGGAGGAGCGATTCTTAGCATGGCAGAGGGAGCGTTGAAAGCGTTAACGGTGCTGGACTTGAGCGGGCATATTGCGGGGCCGTTTGCGGCAAAGCTGATGGGGGATTATGGGGCGGACGTGGTTAAAGTCGAGGCGCCGGGAGTGGGTGATGTGTCTAGGAGGATGGGGCCGTTTTATGAGGACGACCCGCACCCGGAGAAAAGCCTGCTGTTTTTCTACCTCAACTGTAATAAAAGAGGCGTCACGCTGAATTTAGAGTCGTCAGCGGGGCGTCGGTTATTTAGGGAGATGGTGAAGAAGGCCGACGCTGTGATTGAGGACTTTCGGCCGGGGTATCTGGAAGGGCTGGGCCTGGGGTTCGAGGAGTTGGAGGCGATCAACCCTAACCTGGTGATGACGTCGGTGACGCCGTTTGGGCAGAAGGGGCCGTACAGCCAGTACAAGGGGAGCCACCTGGTGTACGAGGCTATGGGCGGGATTATGTACACCAGCGGGGCGTATTCCAGGGAGCCGCTGGCCCACGGGCACCCGCAGAGCCTGTACATCGGCGGGATAACGGCGGCGTACACAACATTGGGGGCGCTGTGGGCGAGGAGGTGGGAGGGCGGGCAGCACGTCGACGTGTCGCTGCGAGAGGTGGCGGCGGCGCACCATGGCGGGGCGACGTCGAGGTACGCGTACGCGGGGGTTATCGAGCGTCGCGCGCCGAAGAACGAGCTGGGAAGCCCCAAGGGCGGGCCGCACATGGAGGGGATACCGCCGGTGAAGGACGGGTACGTGGGGGCGACGTTCCAGCGGGGGTCGGCGACGCGCGCGCCGCTGTCGGAGTGGCTGAAGCTTATGGAGAGCGACGAGGAGGCGGACCCGAGTTTCCAGTCGCCAGAGTTCCAGGGGAAGATACCGCAGCACGTGGACGACCAGGTGCTTCGAGTGCTGAAGAACTGGAAGAAGTACGACTATTTCAACAAGGTGGCGGGGTCAAGCTGGGTGGCGGCGGTGGTGCAGACCAGCGAGGACTTGTACAAGAGCGAGCATTTGAAGGAGCGGGGGTATTTTGCCGAGATTGAGCACCCTGTGATGGGGAAGCTGAGGATTCCAGGGGAGATCTATCGGATGCCGGAGTCGCCGTACAGCCTGCGCCGGCCGGCGCCGCTGCTGGGGGAGCATAACGGGGAGGTTTTTGGGGAGTTGGGGTATGGGAGGGAGGAGTTGGTGGTGCTGCGTCAGCAGGGGGCGATTTAGAGGAGGGCGAGGTGACCTCGCCCCTACATTGAAAATGATAGGTTGGACTGCACGTCGCATCCTGGGAACATTGGTAGTGTTGGGACTAGCCGCCGCGCGCGCTGATGGCTCAACGCGGGTACCGTTGCAGACACCGACAGCCTCGCTGATACCGGCGGCGACGCCATCGCCGACAGCTATGGCTACATACACCTCGCCGTCCACACCAGCCAACACCTCGCGTCCTACATCGTCGCCGACGCATACGCTGACACCAACTTTCACACCAAGGCCGTCGCCCACAGCCACCCGCACGCCGACGCCTACGGCTACACCCACACCCCAGCCTAAGAAGGAGGTTTTTCCGGAGGTGTGGTCGTTAAATGATTTTGATAGGACAAGTTATGAGTTCAAGGCCAACTGTTTCGGCGAGTACAGCAAGCTGGAGGAGTGTTTGCTTTGGGAGGTGACTAGGGTGGTGGTAAGGTCGCCAGAGGGGAGGGAGTTTGAGCTGGCGAAGGATTTCAACGTCAACTCGTATTCGGGAGAGGTTACACGTCGGTGGGTACTTTACGGCCCGAAGGACGGGGGCTTGCCCGTGGCTGGAAAGTACACTTTCGCTTATTACATCGGCGAGAGGGTGGCGCTGCGGCAGGAGGTACAGTACGAGCCGAAGACGGTGGACTTTCCGAAGGATGTGAAGTGGCGTCGGGAGGGGAAGGACTTGGTAGTGTCGTGGACGGCGCCGGCGAAGGTGGACGACACGATGTGGTACAAGGTGCTGGTGTTCCCCCGCGACAGGCCGGTGATAAGCAACATTTTCAAGTGGGACGCGACGGAGGCGCGGTTGCCGAGCTTGCCGCTGGAGGAGGGAGAGGAGGCTAGTTTAAACGTGACGCTTTATTTTAGAGGGGGAGCGGCCAGCAGCGAACACCAGAGGATTGTGTGGTAGGCGTCCTACCCCACAATCCCATTCTGTAGGGCGAAGATGACGGCGGAGGTGCGGGAGGTGATGTCTAGCTTGCCGTAGATGTTTTCCAGGTGTCGCTCTACGGTCTTGGGGCTGATGACCAGGGAGTCTGCAATCTGGCGGTTGCGCATGCCCTGAGCCAGGGCGCGGAGGACTTCGATTTCGCGGTCAGAGAGGCTACCCAAGCGCTGGTCTCGAAACACAGGCCTGGCAGGCGCGGGCGCGCCTTGGAGGTGGCCGGCGAGGCCTTCATAGCAGAGGGGGTCGAGCTGGGTGGCGACGGAGGCTTTCATCTGGCGGAGGGCGGCTTCGGGGTCTACGGGATTGCCGTGATTATGGGTGGAGATGGCGAAGGCGTCGGCGGTGGCGAGGATGCGCTGGTGGAGGGTGGTCTGCGCGGCGCGGAGCTGGCGATGGAAGCCTCGGCCGTCCACCCACTCGTGGTGAGCAGCGGCGTCGGCGCCGAGGTCTCGCAAGGGCGCGACGTTGGAGAGGATGCGCTCGGTGTAGTAGGCGTGGAGGCGGATACGCTCGCGCTCGTCGGTGGAGAACTTGTCCTGCTTTTCCATGGCGCTGCAAGGGACGGTGACCTTGCCCAGGTCGTGGACCAGGGCGGCGCGTTGCAGGCGGGTGATGTCGGTATCAGGCAGGCGAAGCTGTTTGGCGATACCGACGGCGGCGTCGGCTACGGCCTTGGAGTGGCCCCAGGTGAAGGGGGACTTCATGTCGATGAAGTCGGCCAGGACTTCACAGGTGTTATCAAGGTGGGCGTCGGTGACGGCGTCGTAGGGGGAGTCGGGGGCGAGGGCGAGGACGGCGGCCTGGGCGGATTCCATTTCCAAGGCTGACCAGAAGTCCGGGCGCTGGCTGGCCTGGATAAAGGCGTCGACGACATCGGGGTCGAAGTCGCGGGTGCGGCGGTCGCGGGCGATGGTGGTGGCAGCGGACGGGCCGCCGGTGCGGTGGGCGACCTCCATCACCTGGGCGAGGTGGAGGACGCGGGAGGCGACTGGGGTCTGATCGCCTTTGAGATGGTAGGCCATGCCCCTGCCGTTCCACTGCTCCCAGAGATAACGAACGGTATTTTCGATGTTCTGAGAAAAGCCCAGCCTTCGAGCTAGCATAGCTCCGGTCTCGCAGGCGCTGGCGGAGAGGTCTCGCATGAACTCCGAGCCGGTGACAAAGAAGGTGAGGAACTTGGCCGCTCGCTGGGGGAGGGACTCGTCGGAGGCGATGTGCCCCATAAGCCAGCGCGACATATCGATCATCTTGCCACGGTCTAGCAGGTGGAAGTTCTGGCGGGCGGTGACCTCGTCGCCACCGAACTTGGCGGCAAAACTTGCCGCGCAGGCGGTTCAACCGGCGTCTTTAAGGAGGCCGCCGTAGTAAACGGCGACGCGGTCGTCGTGGGGCAGGGCGAGGGCGTGGACGATCTGGGTGGCGATCCAGACAGTCTTGAGGCCGTGCTCCATGGGCTGGCCCATATTGAGGTCGGCGGCCAGGGAAAGGGAGCAGAGGAGCTCCGAATAGCTTCCTTTAGTCTGTTTTGTCTCGCTCACACAGGGGTCTCCTAACCTGGAAGCGTTGTCGCCAATTATAGTCAAGGGCGATTTGGCTGCCAACGGCAGCCCGAAATGGGTAATTTACCCGATGCTTACAGCTTTGGATGGTCTCACAATTTGCCCAACACATTGGCGGTCTGGCTTACGGGAAGGGGGTGAGAGTTGGTGGTCTATGGGTTGAGCCTGCATAGTCACAATCATGAGACAAGGAGCCAGAGATGAAAAAACTAATATTAGTCCTTACCCTCGTCGGGGCCATGGTGGCGCTTTTTGCCGTGCCGGTGTCGGCGCATGTGCATGTGGTGTCGAACCCCCACCACTCGCAACAACTGGCGAACGGTCAGAATCACCCCGGGTTTGTGGGGAACGTATCGTGCGAAGGTATAGCCGAGCCGGCGAATGCGGGGCCGGCGGGCTATGGGCTGGAAACGGCGCACCACGGGCCGGACTCAGGTGATCCTGGCAAGGACGACGGGTGTTACGAAAGGGACGCGCCGCCTGATGACCAGAATCCGGCCATAGACTAAAAAGGTTGGCACCAGGCTTGAAAAGGAGGCCATGCTGGCCTCCTTTTTACATTTCGGGGGCTGGTCAGGGAAGGGATGGCTGGCCGTTCCAGGCGCCGTCCTGGGCTTCGACGGCGGGCCTGAACTGGCGGGCGTGGGCGTCGTAGCGGGCCACGTAGACGTCGGCGTCCGGGTTGTAGATGGCGTGCATGCCTTTGTTCCAGTGGAAAGCGACGGCGCGAAGGGCCTCGGTGTCGTCGAGGGCGTAGACCTTTTTGAAGAGTTGGAAGGCGGGAACAGCGAAGCCGGTGGAGAAGCGGTCCAGGTTCTGGGCGGGGCTTTGCCAGGAGTCCAGGCGCGAGACGCGGGTCATTTGAATCCAGTTCCCATGCTGCTGGAAGTTCATAGCCAGGGCGTAGGGCTGGTTAGAGTTATCAGGAGAGTTGAGCCACATGGGGTAAGGCTCGCCGCTGTACCAGGGGTCGCGCAGGCCGGCCAGCCCTTTAGCCCCGTCGTCGTTGGAGGGATTGCAGCCGGACTCTATGTCGATGATGGAGTAGTAGAACCATCGCGGCAGGTTGTATTTGGCGACGGCGCTCCTAACCGCGGCATCGACGGAGGCGGAACACTGGGCGGGCCGGAAGCTCCCGGTGGGCGTGGCGGTGGCAGCGGGAGGGCGGGTGGGAGTAGGAGTGGCGGTGGGCGTCAGGGTAGGGGTAGGCGTGGGTTTTGGGGTGGGGGTGGCAACGGCGACGTGGGCGGGTGTAGGAGTAGAGGGAGCGAAGATGGGAGACCGGGTGGGCGTCGGCGTGTCGGCGAAGGGGATGCGGGTGATGACGGGCCGGGGGGTGTTGGTGGGCGTGGATGTAGCCAGGGGCCAGTTGAGGTGAGTGGTTGACTGGCAGGCCAAGGCTAGGGTCGCGGCAAGGGCGGCCGCCAAGAGGACTGCCCTTTTCGAGAGCAGCGTTAAGCTCGTTAAGCTAAGGATGCGGCGGACTGGAGATATTAAGCTAAAAGCAGTTGTAGGTCATTACTTACCATTAGGTCGGTTTCTCGAGACCTTGGCAATGGACGAGCGGACGAAATCGGCGGCGCGGGAGTTAGTACGAAGGGATGTGGCAGGAGTGGCATTCTCAACAGGGCGAACAGAAAGCCTCATCATTAGCAAATAAGAAGGGCCGGCTTTTCGCCGGCCCTTCTTGGTCTATGATACTGCGCGGGTTAGGGTTTGAGGGTGACAGTGACACTGCGGGTAGTGCCGTCGTCAAGGGTTATGGTGATGGTAAGGGAGCCGGCGGCGATGCCCTTGGTGCTGAGGTTAAAGATGTACTGGCCAGCGGAGGCGTCGTAGCGGGCGGCGCCCAGGGACGGGCCGCCGTTAACGGAGACGGAGGCGACGGCGGTGCCGATGGAGATGCCGGCAGCGTTGGTGAGCTTGAACTTAACCGGAATGGTGGAACCAGCCTTGAAGGTCTGGACAGGGGCTGAAATGGGCTGGAGGAAACCGCTGAAGGCGTAGACCACTGAGTAGCTGACGGCCTTGCTGGCAGAGTTGCCGGCCTTGTCGCTGCAGCCGACGGAATAGGTGAAGGCGCCGACGCCATTGGCATTGCCGCCAGAGGTGGAGGCGGAGGAGGTTGCGACGCCGGAAGTAGCGTCAGTGCAGGTGTAGGAGGCGGTGGGCACGGCGCCGAGGGTATAAGTGGCGCCGTTGGAGACGCCGCTAATTGTGATGACAGGCGGCGTGACGTCGTAGAAGATGTGAAAGAAGGAGTTGGCCGTGTTGCCCGCTTTATCAGTGCAGGACCCCGGCACCGAGGCTGGGCTGCCATCGGGCCCGGAGTAGGTGGTGGAGGAGCAGGAATCGATGCCGGAGGTGGCGTCGGAGCCGGTAAAGGAGATGCCTACGGAGTGGTTGTACCAGCCATTATGGTTGGGAGCGCGGCTGGCGACGCCGGAGACGCCGGTGGGAGCGGTAGCGTCGTACATGAAGCCGTAGGAGACAGAACCAACGTTGCCGGAGGTATCAGTGCAGCTAGCGGAGACGGAGGCTGCGGAGCCGTCGGGGCCGGTGTAGTCGAAGTCGGGGTCGCAGGAGGCTACACCGACCAAGTCGACGCTGGAGACTGTGAAATGAACGCTGTGGTTATACCAACCGTTGTGGTCAGGGCCACGGTCGGGCGTTAGGGTAACAGTAGGTGGCGTGGTGTCCACGACATGGAGAGTGAAGGAACCGTTGGACGAGTTGCCCGAGGCGTCGGTGGCGGTGCAGTCAACGGTGGTGTCGCCTAGGGGGAAGACGGAACCGGAGGGCGGGTTACAGTCAACGACGGGTGACGGGTCGGCGTTGTCTGAGGCGGTGACGGAGTAGGAGACGGCAGCACCTGCGGGCCCTGTGGCCTCAACGACGACGTCGGCGGGCAGGTCCAACACGGGAGGGGTGATGTCCAGAACGGTGAGGTTGATCACCAGGGCAGGAGCGCCCGTGAGACAGTCACTGACAGGCCTACCCCTATTATCCGGCTGGCAGGAAGAGCTTGAGGCCCTCCACTTGACAGTGTACGAGTGCAAGCCCACAGTCATGGGAGCGGTAAAAGAGATATTGGAGACGCCGGAGAACTGATTGGAGCCGCTGCCCCAGTTAGCAGGCACGTTCAGGGCGACGTTGGAGACGCTATAAGGGGCGGGGATAGTGGTCTGGCCGCCATCGGCGTCAACAAAGGTTACCGAGCTTCCTGGAACAAGGTGTTTGCTGCCTTGCAAGTTGACGACAATGCGGCCACTTGTGTTGACCGCAGCGCCTTGAGGCGCGGAAACGTTAACGATGTTTTGGTTACCTGGACTAGCCAAGTCGTTGTCGACGAGCTGCTGGTCGGCGGCAACGAGGGCAGGAATGGCGGCGAGGAGGAGGATGAAGACGATGGAGGTGAGGAGCTTCAGCCTGCGGGACATGTTTCCCTCCTTATTTATTAGGTACGCAAAGTGAGAATATAAAATTTGCACACCGAATACACAAAATTATCTAATGAGGTGGGGGACGCCACTATGGGAAGAACACGTGAATCTTCTGGGTGCCACCACCCATTACAAGGCCTAAAAAGATAAAGGGGTAGAACCGAGGCTACAGGTGGAAAAGGATGGGCTGAACCTGGACACCGTGCTCGTGGTCAAGAGTGATATGGGCAACCGACGGCGCGGTAGATTCGGAGGGGGAGCCGGGGTAGAAGGCGGGGGCGCGGCCCCGGGTGAGGTCCCGGAAGATGTGGACGTGGCCGAGGGCGATGTAGTCGCAGTCCGCATCGGCGAGCTCGCGATAGGTGATGGGGGAGGAGCGGCCTTCCAGGTACTTATCATCGGCGGCGAGGCCGTGGGCCATGGCGACGAACCAGCCGTGGCCGTTTCGGGGCGGGAGGCCGCCGAGGGGTCGGAAGTCGGGGGTATGGTCGGCGACGGGCTTGCCCCATATGTGGAGGCCGAGGTCAGGGAAATGGACGGTCTGGCCCTGGGGGTGGCGGAGGATGGTGGTGTTGGGCGGAAGGGGGACAGGGGCGGCCCCGGGAGCGGTGAGGAGGGTGTCATGATTGCCGGGGAGGAGGATGACGGGCCGGTGGAGGGCGCGAAGGGCCTCGAGGGCGTAGGCGACTTCGTCGGCGGGGGCGCGGGAGGAGTCGAAGAGGTCGCCGGCGATGAGGAGGGCGTGGGCGCTGGTGTCGCGGACGGCCTGGAGGACGGCGTCGAAGCCGCGGCGGGACTCCTCGGGGCGTTCGCTGCCGATGTGAATGTCGGACGTGTGGATTAGGGTGAGTTTAGGGCGTGGCTGCATGAACGCTGGCGTTATTATATCAGCCGCGACGCGGAGGAAAAGTTGAATAGGCCAGGGGGCCTAGGAAAGCTCTAAATGAATCACCATGTCGCCGGTGAGCCGGACGCTCACGCGCTTGCCCAGGAGGTTCCGGAGCTTGGCAATGGTGGCGACGCCGGCCGTTACGAGGAACCACCGACTGCTTAGTTCTCCCTCAAGATCCAGCAGGACTTCGTGCTCGCCTTGCATGAACATTCTCTTGTACTGGAGGAGTGTGCCCGT
Organism: SAR202 cluster bacterium; assembly: GCA_016872285.1. Taxonomy (NCBI): domain Bacteria; kingdom Bacillati; phylum Chloroflexota; class Dehalococcoidia; species SAR202 cluster bacterium. The sequence goes on from VGZZ01000012.1 coordinate 21,205, forward strand.
CACAACCATGTCACCTCACCTAATCCCAAGAGTGAAAGACCGCTGGTATTGTGTCCACCTCCTGAAATGGTTATCAATAAATTTCTTTACGAATTATGTAAATTTTTTGAGCGATTGTCGAGGGGGGATGATAATTTCGTGTCGGCGCCTTGGGCAGCGGGCCTTGTTTTAATCGAGACGCCCTCATCACCCTTAGTCCCTCTTCTCCCGACTACGGGAGAAGAGGGAAAGAAAATAAACCACCACAACCCCCTCCTTCGACATACTCAGGACAGCGTCTAACTCCCCATTCGGCCTGGAAGGCGAAGGGGGAGAACCAGGCGGGACACCCCAGGACACCAACAAAAAAGAGTGGGATCGGTTAGTCTAACGAAGTGCGGTCACACGTGGCGCGTCGGGGTCTTCAGATGGCTAGAGAGAGGACTTTTGGGTGCGGGTTGAAGGGGGAGAGGGGGTGTGCTATGTTGTCGCAAATTGAGGCGGGGGGAGCGTATGGCAACGGCGAAGGAGCTGGCGTCGAAGAGAGTGGAGGTGGGCGGGCTGGATGAGGCTATGGAGCTGTATTACCAGCGAGGGTGGACCGACGGGCTGCCCGTGGTGCCGCCGACGGAAGAGAAGGTGCTGGCGTTCCTGGCGACGGTGGGGAAAGAGCCTTCGCATATTATCGCGGTGGAGCCGGTGAGGGGGCGGGTGGTGACGGCGGAGAAGGTGGCGATTAACGCTGTGATGGCCGGATGCAAGGCCGAGTATTTTCCGGTGGTGTACGCGGCGGTGGAGGGGATGACGTCGGCAGAGTACAGCCTACACGGGTCGTCGGCGAGCACGGGAGGGTCGGCGGTGCTATGCATCGTGAATGGGCCGATTAGAAAAAAGCTGGGGTTCCAGAGCGGGCACAATTTGTTCGCCGGCGGACCGCAGCATCGCGCCAACGCGACGGTGGGCCGGGCGCTTCGACTATTTCTCGTCAACGTTTTGGAGAACCACCCTGGCGTGCTGGACCGATCGACGCTGGGACACGGCGGGAAGTACAGCTATTGCTTCGCCGAGGACGAGGAAGGGAGCGTGTGGGAGCCGCTGCACGTCGAGAAGGGGTTTTCGGCGTCGGACAGCACGGTGACGGTGGGCGCCAGCCAGTCGCCGATACAGGTGCAGCACCGAAGGCTAGGGAACATCGAGGGGCTGCTGGACGCCATGGCGCACTCGATGCTGGCGATTGGCCCGGGGCACAGCGAGATTTACGGTATCTTTCCGCCGGAGCACATGAAGGCGGTGAAGGAGGCGAAGTGGAGCAAGGCGCAGGTGCGGGAGTATTTGCACAGGAAGGCGCGGCTGACGGCGCAGCAGTGGGCGGACGCGAACCTGGACGAGGTGCCGCCGAAGGGGAAGGAGAGGGAGATGGTGGGGGTGATGCGGTCGGTGGAGGGGATCCGGCTGGTGTCGGGCGGGGGCACGGGAGGCTCGTCGGCGGCGGTGATATCGAGGTGGAGCAAGGGTGCGACGGCGGCGTCGGTGACGAAGAAGATTGATGTCGGGCGTATAATGTGAGGGATGGGCACGAGGGGAAAGGGCGGGTCTGAGACCCGCCTCTACAAGAGTGAACGTGCCGCAGGGTTAGGAGGCATTGATAAAGGGACGAGTCAGCAGGGTTTCACCCTCACCTTATATCCTCTCCCATCAAGGGAGAGGAAAGTTGGAGTGAAGGCCGATTTTGGGGATACTCTACCGCACACTGAAGTACGCGGCATGGGTCCGAAAAGACGCGGCGATGGTTTCAATACGAGGTTGAGAATGAATGAAAGGGGGTTGATATGGTGGTAACGGCGAGTCGGTTGATGGTGTTGGACCCGACGGTGCAGGCGATGCCGGAGAGCACGGTGATGGCGCCTCGACCCAAGAGCCTGGACGGGATGACGGTGGGGCTTTTGGCGAACGGCAAGCGCAACTCGGACGAGATCCTGCGGAACGTGTATTCGTTGCTGCAGGACATGTATAACTTCAAGGGCACGGTAGAGCTGAACAAGCGGGACGTGTCGAGGCCGGCGCCCAAGCATATCATGGACGAGCTTTTGCAGAAGTGCGACATCGTCATAACGGCGATAGGTGATTGAGGGTCTTGCTCGTCGTGCAGTGTGCACGACGCCATGACGGTGGAGAAGGCTGGGAAGCCGGCGGCGGCGATATGCACCGAGCCCTTTGTGCCCACGGGACGGGCCATGGCTAAGGTGCGAGGGCTGTCGGAGTACCCCTTCGCGGTGATACCCCACCCGGTGGGGACGCTGGAGGGGGAGGCGCTGATGGCGCGGGCGAGGCAGGCGCTGCCGCAGGTATTGCAGATACTATTAGGAAAATAAAATAGAGGTTTCGAGAGGCACTGAGGCGCGGGCAAGACAGAGCCGATAGATCAGCTTCCACATTGTATAAATAGTTTGTGGTGGAGCGCTTGCCGCAGGTGTTACTGATTTTGTTGGGGAAGTAGGAATTTTGAAGTAAGGATTTGAGGCGGCCCCGACTTTATCGGGGCCGCCTCACCAGGAAACGTTATGAAGGACGACATCAGGATAGAAGTCAACCCTAAGATTATGCTGGGGAAGCCGGTGGTGCGCGGGACTCGGATACCGGTAGAGCTTATCCTGCGCAAACTGAGCGAAGGGGCTACGGAGGCTGACCTGCTAAATGCTTACCCTCGGCTAAAACCAGAGGATATAAAGGCGGTGTGCTCCTTTGGAAGAATCGTATGGAATTTTGCCGTAGACGAAAACTAGAGTGCCCTGAAACTTCGGGGCACTTTTGGTTTATGGTGGAGAACTAGTTCGGCTCTAGTTCAATTAAGTCCTTCAAAAAACGCCTTGCCGAAGGAACGTCAATGTTTTCTTCATAACCGGGATCAAATACCTTACTTAAGTTACCCGTTAGTTGAGTTACACCTCTAGACCCGCGTCCAGCCCAGTGAAACTGGCGTCGGGTTGCACTCAATATAGTAGAATCAAAAATGGATATGAGGCGGCGGGGGTGGACCTGCTGATTATGATGATGCAGACGGAGAGCGTGCCCCACGAGAAGGTCATGAAGTCGATTGAGCTGGTGGGGCGGGAGGTGATGCCGAGGTTTGGGAAGAGGGCGAAGGCCGAGAAGGTATGACCTCTCATCCTTTGTCCTTTCTCAACAAGGGGGAAGGTAAAAGACCCTAGCGACAGGCGGCATTGATAAAGTATCGTGCCTCTAGGGTTTCACCCTCACCTATATCCTCTCCCATCAAGGGAGAGGAAAGAAGAAAAATGACTCTGCACAGAACGTAAACCTCAAGCCTTTCACCTCTGGGCCTAGGAGAGCACTATGACACCTGAAGAAGCCGTTGCGTATTTGCAGGCATACCTGGAGAAGCCGACGGAACCGAAATTGCCGGCGACGCGGGAGGGGGCCACGGTGGTGACGTGCGTCGACGGGCGGCTTAACCCGTACCTGGGGTCGTTTAGGTTTGTTATTCGCACGGCGGGGGCGGCGGCGGAGGCGGTGGAGGGAAGTGTGGGGTTCACCGGGGAGGCGTCGGGCTTTAGCGTGCTGGCGACCCATGGGGACTGCCTGGCGAACCGGGCGGGCATAGATTACCTGTCGGCCAGCCGGTCGGGGGCGAAGCCGTCGGGCAGCGCGGTGGCGCACCTGAACCGCAGCGACACCCGGGCGGTGCTGACAAACATTAACCACGAGTGGCGGCTGGACCGGCTGCCGGCGTCGGACGACCAACGGGCACTGGCCCGGCTGGGGATTAACTACGCGCGACGATGGACGGCGGGAAACCCCGGCGGCAAGCCTAGGGTGGGGCTGTTTATAGACCTGGCGTCGGTGGTGGCGCCGCAGCCTCGAGTGTGGGTGGTGAGCTATGACGGGATGGCGGGGGCGGAACTGGTGAGTTTTCTGCGCAGACGGGGGATGAGGGAGGAGACGGTGTCGCAGAACGTGCTGGTGCAAGAGCCGGTAGGAGTGAAGCGGTAGGGAGGAGACGGGCGAGGCGACCTCGCCCCTACAGCGGGAAAGAGGGGTTATTTCCTTTACACCACCCTTAGCCTTGGATATGCTACGCCTATTTCAGGAGGTCACGATTTAGTGTTTAAGGCGGCGAGAGGGACCAAGGATATTTTGCCGGAGGAGCAGAAGTACTGGCGGTACGTGGAGCGGGTGGCGTCGACGCTGGCGCATCGAAGCGGGTTTAGAAGGCTGGACACGCCGGTGTTTGAGGATGCGGGGCTGTTCCAACGGTCGGTGGGGACCGGCACGGACATTATGGACAAGGAGGTGTACCTGTTCGAGGACCGGGGCGGCGACAAGCTGACGCTGCGGCCCGAGGGGACGGCGCCGGTCTGCCGCGCATATTTGGAGCACGGGATGCACAGCCTGCCCCAGCCGGTGCGGCTGTACTACTTCTGCCCGGTGTTTCGATACGACAGGCCGCAGGCGGGTCGGTATAGACAGCACCACCAGTTCGGGGTGGAGGTGCTGGGGGACGGCGACGCGCTGGTGGACGCCGAGGTGGTGCAGCTGGCGTGGAGCCTGATGGCCAACCTGGGGCTAAAGGACGTGTCGCTGGTGGTCAACAGCATCGGCGACGCGCAGTGCAGGCCCGGGTATATCAAGGAATTGCAGGCGTATTATCGAGGGCATTTCGACAAGCTGTGCGGCGACTGCAAGGCGAGGCTGGAGAACAACCCGCTGAGGCTGCTGGACTGCAAGAAACCGGCGTGCCAGCCGCTACAGGAGTCGGCGCCCAAGTCGTCGGAGCACTTGTGCGAGGCGTGCCGCGCGCACTGGGAGCAGTTCAAGGGGTACATGGCGGCGCTGGGGATATCGTACAGCGTCGACCATAAGCTGGTGCGTGGGCTGGACTATTACACGCGGACGGTGTTTGAGATTTTGCCGCCGGTGGAGGGGGCGCAGAGCACGCTTTTGGGCGGGGGCCGCTACGACGGGCTGATGGAGCAGTTGGACGGTCGTCCGACGCCGGGGGTGGGCTTCGCCACGGGGATGGAGCGGCTGATTCTGAACCTGCAACGGCAGGAGGTGGCGGTGCCCGATGAGGAGAAGCCGAAGTATATGCTGGCAGCGATGACGCCGGAGGCGGCCCAGGCGGGGGTGCGGCTGGCGGCGAGGATTCGAGAGCGGGGCGCGGGGGTAGTGATGGGAGGCCAAGGGCGGAGCATGCGGTCGCAGATGCGCAGCGCGAACTCGATGGGGGTGCCGTACGTGGTGATACTGGGGGAGGACGAGCTGAAGGCGGGGACGGTGACGGTTAAGGACATGGCGAGTGGGGAGCAACGGAAGGTGGGGGAGGGGGAGTTTTTGGGGGGCGTGTAGGGGGAGATCACGGAAGAGACACAATAGTTATCCCGTTGAGATGTTCATAATGCCTTCTATTATTTGTCAGCAGCGTACAACCAAATCTTAACGCGCAGGCGGCTACCCAGGCATCGTTGTTTGACATCGCTCTGCCCTTTTGGTGGCTTTCTGCCCTTATAGACCCAAAGGCAACAGCCAAGTCCTTGTCATAGGGCAATACTACGTATGCTCTGAGCGCATTTTCTAATACCTCAATTTGCCCCTTACCCCAACGCCGTATCTTTGACCAGGCATATAACTCGCCAACCGTAATAAAAGATAGGCATCCGAATTTGCTGGTAAGATAAGTCAAATAGGGTTTAGACCGCGTATCACCCTTGTGAATGAATGAAAAAACACAAGTATCCAGCAATGCCCGCTCTGTTTGAAGGGCCACGCTAATTAGCCTTAAGAGTCCTTACGCCAATCCATGACAGCGCTTATGAAATCATCGATGTTCTCATTGGCAGGCCACCAGTAGGCAAGCTTATTCGTTTCCGTAATGGGTCGAACACCCTGCTCCTCAGCCAATTGGTCAAAGGATGCTGGCGACCAAAAGGTATCTGGGATTGCCTTATCCTCAACAATCCATCCAAAGTCAGCGTAGGCGGCTGTTCCTGTAGAACCACCTGACACTGTGTATATTAGAAGCGCTTCCTCAACTATTTCCTGCTGCTGAAGACCACGTTTAACTCTTATCTCTTTGACATCGTATTCGTATAAGGTAATCATAGCTTTTGTTACGCTCCCTGCTTTACTACTTGGAACTGAATTTTCTTTTTCTGGTCATCATCAACCAAGATCGTAAGCTCATAAGTGCCCGGATGATCAAATTCCATCCGTTTGATTGATTTAACTAGGATTGCACCGAACTTTTGCCCTGATTCCCAAACTGGTGGGAGTTTGAGACTTATACCCTCTTCTCTTACAAACTTGCCATTTGGATCTAAAAGTACAATCTTTACAGTTTTTTCGAGGCCCTTTTCGGAAGCGTCCGCTTCGAAACGAACCACCAGTTGTAATTCTGGGTGGGTCGCCGGAAAGGTCTGGGCGAAGATTTGGTTGAACGCCCCTAAAATGTTAAGCTTCCCTTGCTGCGAAATGTTCGCCGCATCCGCAAGTAGAGCTAAGGTAACTTCCATTAAAATGGTCCAGAAAAAATGTCCGGTTATGCTTGACTACCCTACTTTACCATATAAATATCATACAACCGAGCGAATGATTGCCAACGAATAGGAGGCTCCCCCCATGACCACAAAACAGCGCATCCCAACAAAACAAGACGTCCTCTCCTACCTGCACGACCGCACCAACTGGGGGCGGTGGGGGAAGAAGGGGAGCGCGGGGGCGATGAACCTGATCACGCCCTCGAAGACCATGGCGGCGCTGAAGCTGCCCAAGAAGGGGCGGACGGTGTCGATGAGCAGGCCGTTTAACACCACGCCGTCGATGGAGAACGGGAGGCCGGCGCAGCATTACATGATGGTGCAGGACAGGCCGCCGGGTGGCGGCGCCTCTATGGACTTCTACGGCATCTTCTACCACGGCCAGTCGACGACGCACATCGACGCGCTGTGTCACGTGTGGGACGAGCGGGGGATGTGGGACGGGAAGGACGCCAAGGAGGTGCTGAAGTTCGACGGGGCGAGGTACGGGTCGGTGGACGCGTGGAAGGAGGGGATTATCACTCGAGGGGTGCTGCTGGACGTGCCGCGGCATCGCAAGAAGCCGTATGTGACCATAGAGACGCCGGTGCACGGGTGGGAGCTGGAGGATATCGCCAGGGCGGAGGGGGTGAAGCTGGAGGCGGGGGACGCGGTGATGGTGTACAGCGGCCGTGAGGCGTATGCCAAGGCCCACAATGGCTTGTGGGGAGGCGGGGTGGAGAGGCCGGGGCTGCACGCGTCGTGCCTGCCGTTTTTGCGGGACAACGATGTTTCCATATTGGGGTGGGATATGATGGACCACCAGCCCAACGAGTACGGGCTGCCGTGGACGGTGCACGGGGCGATTTTTGCCTACGGGGTGGCGCTCCTGGACAACGCGCTGCTGGAGCCGCTGGCGAAGGTGTGCGCCGAGGAGAAGCGATGGGAGTTTTTGGTGACGATTAACCCGCTGTATGTGATTGGGGGGACGGGGTCGCCGGTGAACCCGATAGCTGTGTTTTAGTGGGGAGGGATGAGAAGGATTCCAGGGAAGTTGGTGTATACCTGGCGGACGAATCGTGGAGCTAGTGCTTCACCCTCACCTTAAATCCTCTCCCATCAAGGGAGAGGAAAGAAAAGAGTGGGGCGACGCTGTTGCTGTTGGTCCTATCGTCGGCTAGTCCACGCGGACGGCGACGTTGTTTTCCAGGTTGAGGGTGACGGGGAGGCCCAGATGGTCGCGGAGGTGGTCGAGGGTGATGACGCCGGCTTTGATGACGAAGGTCATGGGGAGGCCGGTGGTGTTGGCGCGGAGCAGGGCCTGGAGGTCGCCATGGTTACCAAAGGGTCGGCAGTCGAGGAGCGTTCCGCCCACCCTGACGGCTTGGATGGTCTCTTTCATACCCCTCCACCTCCCTTGGATTAGCGGACCCACGAGGTCTGGTCTATGAGCGGTCAACAATTCTAGCGACCCTCTCGGTGAGCATCTACATTAATTAGAACGCATTTTAGCTTTTTCTGTCAGGCCCTAGACTGACAGAACTAGGCTGTTAGTTAAAAATTCTTCCTGAACAAAAAACGCATGAAGCCAAAAGCGCGTCAATTAGATTTTTGCGGGACTCAGGATGACAAAACTGAAACCTGGTCGCCGAGGGAGATTTTGCCAGGATGGTCAACGATGCCGTAGACGCCCATGTAAGCCTTAACGTCGGGTCGGTAGGAGAGGATCAGGCGCAGGGTGTCGAAGTCGCGGGCGCCGGAGTCGGGGTCGTGGGTGGTGATGGCACATCGGGGGTCACGCTTGACCATTCGCAGCACCAGGCTCTGGCCGATTTTTATAGTTTTGCCTATCCACGAGTCCTCCTCGTTGGGTATACAGCCATCGATGACCAGGTTGGGGCGGAAGCGGCGGGGGTCGGAAGGCATGGAGATAGAAGAGTCTTTGGCCCGAAGAACCAGCTCGTCCACCGAGGCCTGGGAGACCAGGGAGACGGGGAATTCGTCGTAGGACTGGCCGGGGTAGTCGGAGCGGACGAGAAGGACGGGATGGCGGAGGAAGTCGGAGAGGGCGGCGTTCCAATCGCCATCGACGAGGCGGCCACCTACCTGCCGGCCCCAGAAGGGGATGGCCACGGGGCCGCCGAGGTCTAGGGGGCCGTCTAGCGTATTGCCGGTGGGGAAATCGAGGTGGAGGCGCTCGGGGTCGAGGCGGTATTCGGCCTTGATTTGCACCATGTGTCCGATTTGCCGCTGGGTCATAAGCTGGCCCGAGGCGTCGATGATGAAGAAGCGGCGGTCCTCTAGGATGCCGGTGGGGGAGACGTGGACGATGGAGGCGCACTGGAGGGCGAGGGATTTGACGGGGGAGATGAAGATTTCTTTGACGGTGGGCATAGGAAGTAGTTTAGCGGAACTCCTTTATGTTGTCCTTCCTAGTGTAGACCGAGTAAGAGATAAGGGAAGTGTGGTTATGCCTGACGGACGGGGCGTAGTGCTAGGGCTTCACCCTCACCTTAATCCTCTCCCATCAAGGGAGAGGAAAGGAGAAGGACAAGGCGACCTCGCCCCTACGGATAAATGACGAACCTCGTTATAAAAGCTTCTCTAGTTCCAAAATGTTAGCGTCGTCTTGCTGGCGGCGGCCTTGTTCAACGTCTTTGACGAGGGCGATCATACGCTCGGTCAAAGGGGTAGGGATGCGGCACTGGCGGCCTTTTTCGACGAAGGGGCCGAGGACATAATCGACTTCGGTGGGGCGCTTGCGGACAGCGATGTCGCGCCAGGGGCCGGAGAAGACTTTGACGAAGGGCCGGTAGTGGTCGGCGTACTGTTGGAAGAGGGGGAGGGTGGCCTCGAAGTCGAGCTTAGCGAAGGCTGGCGGGTCGAAGGGGACTTCGGCGAAGGGCTCCAGCTTGATCCCGTCGGCCTGGCACACGGCGATGCCTTCTTTGAAGCAGGCATAGAGGATGCGCTGGACGCGCGGGTTGGCAAACATGGCGGGGACGGGGGATGTGCCCAGGGCGTTGCCGATGTAGAAGTAACCCCAGACCTGCTTGGACCACTTGTGGCCCATGATGTTGCCGGTGATGAAGGTCTCCTGGGCTTTTGAGAGGACTTTTTGCAGTTCGACGAGTCGGGGCGTGGTGCGGCCATCGAGTTCGCCTATCTGATAAGGGCCGTGGTTACCATACTCGATGTGGCCGGGGGACTGGTAGTCGCCGCCCCACTGCACCAGGCAGCCGACGGTGCGCTGGGGGCCGATGAGTTTGGCGATGGTCTCCTCGTTGACACCGTTCTGAAAGCAGACCAGGGTGGACTTGGGGCCGAGGTGGGGCATGAGGGCGTTCATGGCGTCGAGGGTATGGAGGGACTTGACGCAAAGGAAGACGGTGTCGAGGGGGCCTTTTAGCTGATGGGGCTCGAGGGCTTTGGGGCGGACGCGGAACTCGCCGGCGAAACCGGTGACGCGAAGGCCGTCGGCGTTGATGCAGCGGACGTGGTCGGCGACCTTGTCCACGAGGGTGACGGGCTGGCCGGCTTTTTCCAGGAGGGCGCCGGTGAGGCCGCCGATGGCGCCGGCGCCGAAGATGGTAATTTGCATTTTCTACCTTTCAATAAGCGCAAGGATTAGCTATCAATCGCTCGTGCTGAGCTTGTCGAAGCATGAGACTTCGATAGCTCCACGATCCTCTTCCAATCCCTTCGAATAAGAGCTTCCTTTTTAGCCCTAGACCAACCTTTGATTTGGAATTCTGCATCCAGAGCGTAAGACCTTGTAGCGAACTCTTCTACAAAAACGAAACGTACAGGCCTTCGTCTCTTGGTGTACCCGCAAAAGAAGCCGCTTTGATGCTCGCCTATACGTTTATCCAGATTGTCGGCATGCCCGGTGTAGTATGAGCCATCAGAGCATTTGAGCATATAGACGTAAAAAGCCATTGTGCTAGCTAGCAACCCTCGCCCTTCGACAAGCTCATGGTGAGCGACTTAATATCATCTCTTTTCTAATAGCGAGCTCCTTACAGCTTGTACAGCCGCAGGCAGTTGTCCCAGAGGATTTTGCGTTTGGACTCGTCCGAGATGGGCATATGCTTTAGGAAGTACTGGGTGGAGCCGGGGTACTTGGCGTCGGGGTGGGGGTAGTCGGTGGAGAAAACGAAGACGTCGTCACCGACGGCATCGATGGCGTGCTTGGCGGGGGTCTCCTCGCATTCGACGGAGACGTAGGCCTGACGGAAGAAATACTCGCTGGGCTTCATGGACAACTCGGCGTGCTCGACCTTGCCGGCCCATTCCAGATGCTCGTCCAGCCGCCAGAGCCAGAAAGGGAGCCACGAGCCGTTGCCTTCCAGGAAGCCGACGCGCAGCTTGGGGTGGCGGTGGAGGACGCCGCCGAGGGTGAAGGCGGCCACAGCCTGCATCTGCTCGAGGGGATGGGAGACAGCATGCTTCAGGGCGTACTTGCCCCCGCGCTCCCAGCGGTCGTTGCCGGTGGTGGGCTGGTAGGAGTTCATGCCCTCGTGGAAACCCAGGGCTGTGTCCAGGGATTCGATTTCACTCCACAGGGGGTCGTACTTAGGGAGTTCCCAGTATTCGCCCTCGCGGACGGGGTTAGGGCGGAGGAATACGGCTTTGAAGCCCAGATCATTGACGGCGCGTCGAGCTTCTTTAATCGCCAGCGAGACATCGTGGATGGGAAGCATGCCGGAGCCGAACATACGCTTAGGATCTCCGTCGCGGCAGAAATCGGCCAGCCAGTCGTTGTAAGCCCGGGCGATGGCGCTGGACAGCTTCGGCTCCAGGTCGGAGAAGGCGCTGGCGTAAAGACCGCGCGATGGGAAGAGAACGGTCTTGTCGATACCTTCTTTGTCCATAGCGCGGACCTGAGCAGTGGCGTCAAAGTTGCGCTCCAGGTCGTGGGTGTACTGAGGGAGGAGGTCTTTGTTGATTCGATTGGTCTGGGTGGTGATGCCGGTGCCGGTGTGGGGCGGGTTGTTGCGGTGGCCGAGGCGGACGCGAAGGTCCATAGGCCAGTCAGTAAGGCCGATGGGGGCGTGTTTCTTCATGGAGGCCGGCATGTACTTTTGCCACAGGTCGGCGGGCTCCAGGACGTGCATGTCGCTGTCGAAAACTTTAAAACCTTGTTTGGCCACGATTGATACCTCTGGGAGACTTCATGGCAATTATTCAACGGAGGGGCCAGCGAATGCAACCTGGGAAGAAGCGCTTATACGTTTAGCAAGGCAACACTGAGATGCCGCCGGGCAGCCAGGGCGTGAACGCAAAGCCAGTGTGCGGGGTGTGATTGCGCCGAACATGGGGGCCGATTGCCGCGTGTTGTCCGACCGGCCCGGTCGTCTCCCTTCTACTTCGGCGAAGGGAACCTGTACAGCCTGGAGGCGTTGTCATAGACGATTTTGCGCTTCACCGACTCCGGATGGCCCTGGAAGATGCGGTCTATAACCTCCTGGGAATGGGGGAAGGTGCCTTCGTCGTGGGGGTAGTCGCTGCCCCAGAGGAGGGCGCCGTCGCCGATGTAATCCAGGGTGGCGAGGGCTACCTCGTCGTCGCCGAAGGTGACGTGGCCCTGGCGCTTGAAATACTCGCTGGGCTTCATGTCCAGCTTGGGCTGGATCCACATGTGCTTCCGGCCATACTGCTCGTCCATAGCGTAGAGGGTCCAGGCCAGCCAGCCACCGCCGCATTCCACGATGACGAAGTTGAGGTCAGGGTGGCGCTGGGGGATGCCGGCGGCGATGAGGCGGGTGACAGGCTCAATGCCTTCCGCCATGGAGGTGACCATGTAGGTGAGGAAGCCGCCGCTCTTTTCCTCGCCGGGGTTGTCGGGCAGGTGGTCGTTCTCGCCGGTGGTGAAGTGGAGGCTGAAGACCATGCCCGTGTCCTCCAGGACGTCCCATAGAGGCTCATAGACGGGGAGGTTGTAGGGCTGGTTCAGGACGCTGATGGGCGAACTGACGACTCGAAATCCCTTCTTAGCCAGCCGTCGCACCTCCTCGACGGCCTTGGACACGTCTTTGGTGGGGAGGATGGCGGCAGGGGCGAAGCGGTCCTGGTGAGCGCCAAAGATATCGAAGACCCAGTCGTTGTAGGCTTTGGCGGAGGCGAGCTGGAAATTGGCGTCGGGGGAGGCGGTAAGGGCCAGGAGGGAGTTGCAGTAGATGACCTCGCCGGTGATGTTGTCGCGCTTCATGTCCTTGAGGCGGCGGGGAATGTCGCGTCCGCCGAAGGGGTCCTGGCGGAACTGGCGGTTGAGGTCGTCCTCGTTGATGTTGGCCTCGGCCAGGTCATAGCGGCGGGTCTTACGGCCCTCGGCGACGGAGTACTCGCCGCCGTTGATGGTCTCTTTGTGGGGCAAGCGGTGGCGATACTGGGCGGGGACGCGCTGCTGGTAGCTTTCGTCCTCGTCAACGTGGGAGTCGGCGGAGATAAACTTTACGGGGGCCATGGCGTGCCTCCTGGCGAGAGTAAGTTAAAAGGATTTGGGGAGATTTTAGCGCATTTTGGGGACGGATGGGATAGTAGGAACCTAGAACCTCGGTTGCCGCCGCTCTTTGAAGGCCTGGATGCCTTCGGCTGGGTCTGGGTGTGAGGAGAGGTAGTCGACGAAGCTTTCGATTTCTTGAACGACGCCGTCTTTCAAGGGCAGGTCGAGGCCGTGGTGGACGGCGGTCTTGATGCGGCGAAGACTTTCGGCGCTTTTGGGGCGGAGCTGATCGAGGAGGGCCTGGAGTTCCGAGTCTAGCTTGTCGGCGGGGTCGGCGCGCAGGGCCAGGCCCCACCCGGCGGCCTCGGCGCCGGAGAGGCGGCGGCCAGTGAGCATCAGATCCATGGCGCGCTGGTAGCCGACCTTGCGAGGCAACCGCTGGGTGGCGCCGCCGCCGGGCATAAGGCCAAAGTTGGCGTGCTGGTCGCCCATCTGGGCGTCATCGGCGGCGAGGATGAGGTCGCAGGCCAGGGCCAGTTCGAGACCGCCGGCGAGGCAGAAGCCGTGGACGACGGCGATGACAGGAAGGGGAAGGGCTTCCAGACGGAAGAAGAGGCCGTTGAGCAATTCAATGAAGGGCTTAAGTTTTCTCGGCTCCTTCATGACTGATTCGACGTAGCGCAAGTCAGCGCCGGCGCAGAATGCGCGGCCTTCGCCTCGGATGATCAGGGCTTTGAGGCTGGGTGTGGCTTCGACTCGCGAGAGGGCATCGTGAAGCTCGCGGGCCATGGCGGGGTCCAGGGCGTTGAGGGCGTCGGGACGGGCGAGGGTGAGGGTGGCGACAGGGGCGGCGATAGATAGTTTTATGGTCTTGAAGCCGTCTTGAGTGTCCATAGCTCATCATGTTACAGCTTAAAACACGGGTTTGCAGGACAGGATACCCACGGAATATTGCGCCGCTGTCCATGGCGGGAGTAGGATGGCTTCTTGCAGAAATATGGGCCTACTAAGCACATATCGTGAAGTGATGGACACACCGATGCGGCGGCAGGTGGTCGTCGCACTGAGCGCGGCGTACTTGCTGGTGCAGGTGTCCAGCTTCCCGGTGGCGCTGACGCTACCCAGCATTGCCGACCATTTCAACGTGAGCGTGACCACGGCGGCGTGGGTGATGATCGCCAACCTGCTGGTGCTGGGTAGCACGGTGTACCTGGCGGCCAAACTGGGCGACAGGTATGGGCACAAAGAAGCCTTCTTCATCGGCATTGTTATCATAACGCTGGCGGCGGCGGGGGCGGCGTTTTCGCAGAGCTTGGAGCAGTTAATCATTTGCAGGGCGTTGCAGGGCATCGGCGCGGCCTTCGCGACAGGAAACATCAACGCCATACTGGCGGGCACCTTCCCGTGGCAGCAGCGAGGGCGGGCCTTCGCCATGCCGGTGACGGCGGGCCAAGTCGGAGTTTTTTTGAGCCTCATCTTCTTTACCATCTTCCTGCAGTACATAAGCTGGCGGGCCGTCTTCATCACTTTTATTCCTCTTGGGATCATGGCTATCGCGGCGGGATTGCCGCTGCTGAAGCACAAAGACACGCGGCCTCAGTTAGCGCAGGTGCCGATTAATTTTGTGGGCGGGATACTGTTCATCGGCGCGATAGCCACGCTAATCCTGGCGAGCTCACACCTACACTCCGGCGAGGAATCGTTCACCAGCTCGGACGCAATAAGCTACCACATACCGATGCACATACTGTTCGCGGGACTGCTGGCGGCGTTCATCGTGGCGGAATTAAAAATGAAGCAGTCCTTCCTTGATTTCCGGCAGTTTAAGAACAGCAACTTTTCGATGGCGCTGTTTTCGAACATCAGCTTCCACCTATCGATGCTGGCGATTATGACCCTGGTGCCCATTATGGTTCAGAAGGGATTTGCCAAGGACCCTATCTTTATTATCTACGTGCTTCTGCCCCACGAGTGCGTGAACCTGTTCGTGCCGATGGTGGCGGGCTGGTACTACGACCGGCATCGCCCTCGACTGCTGCGTCCTATAGCCCTGTCGCTGATAGCTTTGGGCATAATTCTGGTGGGCATTGTGGGCCTGAGGGTGCCCTTCTGGTACGTACCGCTGCTGATACTGCCGGCGTCCCTGGGGACCGGGCTGTTCAACACCATCAACAACACGGCGATTATGAACTCGGTGTCAGCGGAGCAGCGGGGGTTCGCGTCGGGGATGATAGAGACGACGCGGCACGTGGGGCATACCCTGGGCGCGACGATTGCGGCATCGGCCATGGCGCTGGCGACACCGGTGGCGCTGGACTTGCTGGAGCCGGGGGAGTCGAAGGGATATGTGCGGGACGGCATCCAGGCGGCGACGCTGGCGGTGGTATGGCTGATTATCGCCGGGGCGGTAGTGGCGTTTTACCACAAGGCTGCATTGCCGCTTAAGTCGGGAAGGGATGCGACGCCGCAGGCTCCGGCGTCGGGGGATGGGGGATAGAAATGAGAGAGGGCGCGGACTAAAGTCCGCGCCCTCTCTTCGCGCAGAGTTGGAGAGGCCATTTGGCGATGCCGGTGATGGCAATCATGCCGGTGCCCCACTTGTTCACCCAGTCGACGGGGAGGTAGGCGTAGCCCAGGTCACCCCAGCCGGTGCCCCAGGAGTTCTTCAGGATGAAGTACCCGCCGCCAGAGGCCTTGGGCGCGCCCGCCGGCAGCTTGCTGTTATCGATGTAGCCGGTGATGCAGGCGCAGTGGCCACCATCGCTTTTAGTCTCGTTGGCGCTGTAGGCAACGTAGCCGCCGCTCTGGTTCCGGAAGGAGTCTGGGACGTTGAAGCAGAAGACGATGGGGACTCTATTGGCGAGGTATGCCTTGGCCGTGGATACCTCCTGGTCGTTGGAGAAGGGGTCCCAGATGACGTCGGCGGAGTTAATGCGGAAGCCGGAGGTCCCGGGGATGTCTGTGTCGTAGACACAGACTTCATACCTTTCGATGGTCTCGATGAGCTCGGTCACCGGCTCGCAGACCCACTCCTCGATAATCTCGCTGATAATGCCGCCGATGATGGGTATCTTTTCTACCTCTTTTTCTACCCAGGAGCAGGACTCGGTCACCACCTCTTTAACGTGTTTGGTCTCCACCTGGTAGCACTTAAGGGCGGCCTGGTGGTTGGTGTCTGAGCAGGCCTCGCCGTTGTAGCCGGAGCAGGAGTTGGTGTACCTGCGCTGGCTGTCGCTCTCGGTGCGGGACTGGGACTGGTTGTAGTCCCAGTCCCTCTCGAAGGGAAACTCGTAGGACTTGGTGAGGGCCTGGAGCAGGACGCTATAGGCGGCGTTGTAGCCGTCGCCGTACCAGTCGGGCGGGATAGGGAACCACTTGAGCTTTTCCTTCATGTACAGGTCCTGCTCGGACAGGTTGACCCAGCGGCTGTGCTTGACGGCGATGGCGCTTTCGACGGCGGCGATGATGCCAAAGGCGGTGCAGGTGCCGCGGTTGCCCTGGTCTCGAACGCAGGTGGTGTACCACTTGAGGGGCCACCAGCAGTTGGATAGGATGCCGCTGGCGTTGGCGTTGGTGCCGGGGGTCATGTCCGAGTCGCCGCCGAAGCCTGTGCCCTCTTCCTTGTCGCAGGAAGCGGGGTACTTGGCGGGCTTGAGAGTGAGACCTTTGAGGGCTGTTACCAATGAGAAAGAGGTATTGGCAAGGCTGATAACAGACTTGTTGGCCGCCAGAACGGTCCTGGCGGAGGCAGGTGAGGCCACGGCGGTCAGCTTGGACTTGTCCGCCACGGTTAGCTTCTGACCGGCGGTGATGCCCTGAAGGGAGGTAAAGAGCTTGCCCTGGTACTCCTTGGTGGCCAACTGTCGCCGCATGAGGACGGCGTCGCGGGCCAGGGAGTCGGGGTGGAGGAGCTTGACGGTGCGGACGCTGCCAGCGGCGGTCTTGAAACTTAGCTTGGGCGCTACGTAGTTCTTGGAGGGGCCGAAGGCCTCATAACGCTTCACGATTTCTGAATTGGCGGCGAAGAGCCTTTTGAATTCGCGGCTGGTGTTGGCCCGGGTCAGGGCGTTTTTGTCTATGCTGGACTTGATGGAGGCCGGGGTGATTATCCGGTTCTCGGGCTCTTTTACAAGGGCCTGGAAGTCCGACTTTTTCATCACGGGCAGTGAGGACCGACCGGTTATGGGCTTTAACTGGATTATCATGGTTTGCTAATCTTTGTCGCATACTCCTTAAAGTAATCTTTGGCAATCCTGGTGACAGATGCTCTACCTCAATGCTCTCGGTGTGCTCACGTAGCTGTTTGGCTTTGAGGATTCCACCAAAGCGGCAGACCTTACCTGAAGAAATTCCAATTAAGTAAGATAAGCTGAGGGTGGCTAGCGGAGCGACAGAGCATGGCGCAGGACGCGCTCAGGGCTAATATGGGTTCTCATCTACCAGCAGCGATGTGAAGGATTCTAGGCGCTTTTGCCTTGGGCTTGCTGCTCCAATCGGCGGCGCTCACGGTTGGTGATGGAGGTAATGACCTCGTCCACGTGCATACGGCCTACGGGGCCGGAGGCGTAGAGGGTGCCGAAGAGCGTGCCGCCTCGCAGGACAAGGAACTCCATGGGCTGGGGGTAGTGGCCGTGGTGGTCGTCGGCCCACCAGGGGTCGAAATCGACAAGCTGGTCAGGCCTGACGCCGTAAGCGATGGGGAAGGTGAGGCCGTTGTCGCGGGCCATGGCCTCGGTGGAGGCCTTGTCATCCACTGTAGCAGCGACGACCTGCGCACCCAGGGCCTCCAGGTCTTTAAGCTTGGACTGGTAGGCGACTAACTGCCGCCGGCAGTAGCTTCACCAGTTGCCTCGGTAGAAGAGAAGGACGAGGTAGCGGCCTGTCATGTCGTCGGGGAGGGTGACGGCGCGGCCGTCGGTGAGGCTGAGGGAGAGGCGGGGCAGCTTGTCGCCCTGGGCGAGTTTTTGGGGCATGGGCCACCTCTTGTGGGGTGGGTAAGGGGAGGATACAGGGATAGGATGGGAGAGGGCAAGTAGATTAAGGAATTTCCTATTTCCGTCTTAGCCTTGCCTTGGCAATCTCATGGTCATGGGCTAACTCTAGAAGCCTTTTACCTACGCCAGGAATACTTAAGTCAACATACCTGCAGCCGATTTCTTGAATAGACCAATAGCAGTCCCACAGACATTCAACCGCAAATGTGGTTGGAAAATCCTGATCTGAAGCAGCAAGGACTTTGGCAGCACGCCAGCGAGTCAACGAGTATGGAGTCTCAATAAAGCTAGTTATGGCCTCTGGATAGGGCGCACCTTTCGGTAGACGCGCTAACGATTCCAGGATAGAGCCCTCTCGATACATCTGATGCTTTGGGTCAGAGTGCGCTATGCTCAAAGCTACACGGAGCATGGGCACATCTTTTAACTGGGCGTGCTGCTTCAAAATACGCTCACCTGCGACACGCATACGCCATGAACGAGAGGAGAACCATCCTCTTGCGTCCCGCAAGGTGTATCGGGCCGGCAGAGACTCCATATAATCATATGCGGCATGCCTGTGAGCCGCGCGAGTGCGTGACCGAATAATGCTTACAGCCAGTGGAATAGCGACGGGATTATGTTGTCTCCCTAAAGCTCTGAGAGCAGTCGCAACCACTCTTTCCGAGGTACTCCCTAATGCCTGTTCAAGCAAAGCTGTATCTTCTGCACTTTTCCTAGCGCTTAATATTTGCCCAATAATGCGCCAACTGCCTGAAGGAGCAATTCCTAGCAGTTCCGAGGTTGACATACTCTCATGCGGCTCAGCATTCGTATGACGCTTATGACGTCGCCCCAACTTCTCATAGGCCTCTCTAATATGGGGGTGTGTCTCCTTCCAAGTGTTCCACGGTTCAATGTCAAAATCATAACTATCTAGCCGTTGCAGGATATCTTCTACCGAGAACCGCTGACAGATGATCTCAGCTAAGCTCAGTAGCTTCTTCTGCTCTAGCAGATCGCTAAGAATAAATAGCGCATCGTCCCACTGCGTGCCTGACTCCACCTGGTTACGGAGTACAGCGAGGGCAAGTAGGTGGCCACGCTTTGCCATCTCACCTAACGTGTTGATGGCTATCCAACCTGAGTCCTCTTCCATTAAGCCACTCAAGTACTCTCCTACGCATGTTACATCCATGCTGGTACGCAGCATTATTTCAGCATAGTATTCTTCGCGGTCCTCAATCTGGCGATCCCACTTTGGGTTGTACATAAGACAGTGCATCAATGCCTTGTGCACTTCCATGTAATCTGACTTCAACGCAAGCAGATAGCCAGCGCCGCGGCCGCGCTGAAGCATCCCCAGGAGCGTGTCTGGAGCGGCGAGTTCTACAGCGGTATCCGACATGAGTTGGATTCTAGCATATGCCTTACTTACCTCCGGTTTTAACTTCACAAATCCTCCTCACAATCTTTGCAGACCCTTATTACCCCCGCTCTAAGGTTAGTTGGACGGTTTAATCTCACCTTAGGAGCGGAGTCATGAAGAAGCGGTTGTTTGTAGCCCCGTTGCTGGTGCTGGCCCTGGGCGGGCTGGTGGTCGGGGGGGGTGGCCTTCGCCCAGGAGGGCAGTTCCGACAGCTCTACTACCACAGACTCGACTGCTGCCACCGAGACGCCCAGCTTCCCTGATCGAGTCGCCGGAATTCTCGGCCTCGATAAGGCAAAGGTGGAGTCGGCGTTCCAGCAGGCAGCGCAGGAGGCGGCGGATGAGGCGGTGAGGTCGAGGCTGGACGCGCTGGTAGAGCAGGGGACGCTGACCCAGGCGGAGGCGGATGAGATATACGAGTGGTATCAGTCTAGGCCTGAGGCGCTGTCGAAGATTGCGCCCTTCGGCGGCCCGATGTTTGGGATCGGAGGGCACATGGGGCGGGGGCACGGGCGCCACGGCGGGTTTGGACATTTCGGGTACAAGATTATGCCTGCGCCGGAGGCCGAGGAGACGCCTGCTCCGACGGCTACCACCTCCCTCTAGCCTCGCAGAGTCTCTACTGGGAAAAGTTCGGGGCCGCATAGACGGCCCCGAACTTTTCGTTTCTACATCGCTGGGCCTACGAGCCAGCCTTTCTTGGCGTCAGCTTCGTCCCCATGGATGATGCCCCCATAGTCGGTTCAGATAGAGAATCGAGATATAGCAAAAACAGAAATCGCTGTGCGGGTGGAGGGGTTATGGTATTCAAAAGGGGAGCAAGGCTTGACCCGTCGCAGGTGTCGGACAGACGGGGCGCGCGCGGTGGGATGGGCGGGATTCCGATGGTGCTGGGCGGCGGTGGCGGCATCGGCCTAATTGTCACGCTCATTTTGCTGCTGATGGGAGGGTTGAGCGGAGGACAGGGGTTTACGGGCGAGACCACGGACGGCACGGGGAGTGACCTGGCGGCGACATGCCAGACCGGCGAGGACGCGAATACTCGAGAGGACTGCCGGATTGTCGGCTTTGTAAACAGTATCCAGAGCCTATGGACGGAGGAGTTCAGCCAGCGCGGACGGCAGTACGCCCCCGCCAAGACCGTGCTTTTCACCGGGTCGACGCAGACGGGCTGCGGCGTCGGGTCGTCGCAGGTTGGGCCGTTCTACTGTCCCCTGGACAAGAGCGTGTACATCGACCTGGGGTTTTTCGACGAACTGAAGAGTCGATTCGGCGCGCAGGGCGGGCCTTTCGCGCAGGCGTACGTGGTAGCCCACGAGTACGGCCACCATGTGCAGAACCTGTCGGGCACCCTGGACACGCGGGACAGGGACACGGGGCCGCAGAGCAGGGCGGTGCGGGTGGAGCTGCAGGCGGACTGCTTTGCGGGGGTGTGGGCGCATCACGCCTCGGCCACGGGATTCCTGGAGCCGCTTACGGAACGAGACATCGCCCAAAGCCTGGACGCGGCGGCGGCGGTGGGAGACGATCGAATACAGAAGGAGTTCCAGGGCAAAGTGAACCCGGAGAGCTGGACTCACGGGTCGTCAGCGCAGCGGCAGGGGTGGTTTAAGGCGGGGTATGAGAGCGGGAGTCGGAATTCGTGCGACACTTTCAGCGGCACGGTGTAGCTGGCTAGCTGCCCCAGGGTGATGGTAAGAGACCGCTTCGCAACTTTCCGCATTAGGATAATTGTGCCGGTTCTGAGACGCCGACAACACTTGTAGACGGTAGAAGGTGAGGGGTGTCAGCACGATGCCTAGCTCGGTCGCAGTCTAAACAGATTCCTCGACTACGTCCTTCCGAGTACAGGAGGACTACGCTCGAATGACAACTCGTTTTCATTGATAGAGATGAAGCTGGCGTGGGAGCAGTCGCGGCCATTAGATTCTTCTATCCGCCTCAGGCGGACTCAGAATGACAGGCGCAGACCTTTTCTATAAAATACGCCCCAGTTTTCATCCCACGGAGGATACATGAAGGCTGGAAGAATCGCCGGACCCCGGCGAATGGAGATTGTGGATGTTCCAGAGCCAACTCTTCGCATCGGCGAAGTGCTGGTGAAAGTCGAAAAGGTGTCTATATGCGGCAGCGACATCCGGCCCTTCAGCACCGTCCTGCCGGAAGAGAAGTACCCTATGAGTCCGGGCCGGCCCATCCACGAATGCGCCGGCGTCGTCCAGGAGGCCTGGGCCGACGGGTTTAATCCAGGCCAGCGCGTCATCGTATTTCCTTACGAGCAAGGCGGGCTGCGGGAGAAGGTGGTGGTGCCGCCCTCGGGGCTGGTGGCGGTGCCTGACTACGGGTCACTGGACACGTGGATTATGTGCCAGCCCATGGGCACGGTGCTTTACTCGGTAAGCCGCGTCGGCAACGTGGTCGACAAGAACGTGCTGGTGCTGGGGCAGGGGGCCATCGGACTCAGTTTCACCAAGTTCCTCAGCGGCATGAACGCTCGAGAGCTTATCGTCGCGGACCTGGAGGAGTACCGGCTGAAGGTGTCGAGGAAGTTCGGCGCCACCCAGACGGTCAACGTCAGCAAGGAAAACATCTTCGAGGCGGTGAAGGACCTGACCCACGGCGAGGGGCCGGACGTGGTGGTGGAGGCGGCGGGGGAGCACGAGAGCGTGCGGCAGTCGATTGCCCTATGCAAGAAGTTCGGCACGGTGATATGGTTCGGCATGACGCACAACGAGTACTTCGCCATCGACTTCCAGCAGATTCGCGACAAGGACCTGACCATGATCGGCACCTCCAGCGCAAGGGCGGGGACCATGCCGCAGTATGTGCGGCAGGTGGTGCGAATGGTGGAGCAGAAGAGGGTGGACCCAACGCCCATGATAACGCACAAGCTGAAGGTGGAAGAGGTGCAGAAGGCGCTGGAGATGTACGAAAAGCGCACGGATGGCGTCATAAAGGTGACGCTGGATATGTAGGGTCAGGAAATAGGATAAATCAGGGCGGTCCGCCTTGGTGGACCGCCCTTTTTCATGTCAGCCAGTCAGCCTACGAGAACAGTAAGTAATCTTCATGTGAAGTATCGAAACCATGAAAGTCTGGTCGCAAAAGAATGGGTTAGTCCGAAAAGTACGGGCACAATAGGTGGGCTAGCACTATGGACTGGTCTACAACTTACTCTTATCATTAAGGATGGTATGCAGCAAGCTACGTCGGAAAACATAAAAGAACTGCTGGTCAAGATTAAGGGCTATCTGCCCCGAGATAAGGCCGACCAGGTGGAGGAAGCCTACAACTTCGCCTCCACGGCCCATAAGGGGCAGAAGCGGGTCTCGGGCGGGCCGTACGTAGAGCATCCCCTCAGCGCCGCCAGCTTTTTGGCCGACCTGCACCTGGACGCCACCACCCTGTCGGCAGCGCTGCTGCACGACGTTGTCGAGGACTGCGGCATCACCCAGGACGACTTGAAGACTAAGTTCGGACCGGACGTAGCCAAGCTCGTCGATGGCGTCACCAAGCTGACTCGGATGGAACTTACGGACTGGACCGCGGAAGGGCAGGGCCAGGCGCAGGCCCAGGATACCGAGGATCGCCTCAAGGCCGAAACCCTTCGCAAGATGCTGGTGGCCATGGCGGAGGATATCCGCGTGGTGCTAATCAAGCTGGCGGACCGGCTCCATAATATGCAGACCCTCAACGCCCTGAGGCCTGAGCGGCAGCGGGCTATAGCCCAGGAGACCCTGGACATCTACGCGCCGCTGGCAAATCGCCTGGGCATCTGGGAGATCAAGTGGCGGTTGGAGGACCTGGCCTTCAAGTGCCTGGACCCGGAGAAGTACGAGCAGATATCGCAGCTGGTGGCGGTCAAGCGGGAGGAGCGGGAGGCCTACGTGGCCGACGTCGAGAATGTTTTGAAGACTGAGTTGGAGAAGGTGGGGCTGAAGTCGGCCCAGGTGTCGGGCCGGCCAAAGCATATCTACAGCATCTATCAAAAGAGCCTGAAGTACGCCGGCATGGGCAAGCATATAACTGATATTTACGACCTCTACGCCCTGCGGGTGCTCGTAAAGACAAAAGAGGAGTGCTATCACGCCCTGGGCGTGGTGCATAACATGTGGCGGCCTATGCCCGGCCAGTTTGACGACTACATCGCCAGCCCAAAGGAGAACCTGTACCAGTCGCTGCACACCACAGTGATGTGCAAGAACGCGACGCCCCTGGAGGTGCAGATACGCACCGTGGAGATGCACCAGCTATCGGAGTACGGGGTGGCGGCCCACTGGCGGTACAAGGGTGGGTCCGGCGGCGACCTGAAGTTCGACGAGAAGATGACATGGCTCCGGCAGCTCCTGGAGTGGCAGCCGGACGTCAGCGGCACCGAGGAGTTCCTGGAATCGGTCAAGATGGACCTGTTCAAGGACCAGGTCTTTGTGTACACGCCCAAGGGCAAGATTATCGAGCTGCCGGCGGGGGCCACGCCCATTGATTTCGCCTATCGAATACATACCGAGCTGGGGCATCGGTGCATCGGCGCCAAGATAAACGGGCGGCTGATGTCGCTGGACTACCAGCTTCAGAACGGCGACACCATTGAAATCCTGACGACCAAGGTGGCGCGAGGGCCTAGCCTGGACTGGCTGAACCCCAACCTGGGGTACATTCGAACAGCCAGCGCGCGGGGCGCCGTGCGGCAGTGGTTCCGCCGACAGCGCCGCGGCGACACTATCCAGATGGGACGAGAGCTGCTTCGCAAGGAAGCCAAGCGTCTGAACATGAAGGTGGACGAGGAAGAGCTGGCGTCGATTTTCAAGCAGCCCAACGCGGAGGAGTTCCTCATTGCCCTCGGCTCCGGCGAGATCACTATCAACCAGGTGCTGAACCGGCTGTCGGAGAAGGAGACCAAGGCCCAGCAGGAAGTGAAGCTGGACAAGGTCAAGGCGGTAAACCCCGGCTCCGGCATCACGGTGCTGGGCGTGGGCGACCTTTTGACCCGCCTGGCGCGGTGCTGCGGCCCTATCCCCGGCGACCACATTGTCGGCTTCATAACCCGTTCTCGGGGTGTAACGGTCCACAAGCGGGAGTGCCCCAGCATCCAGAACGAGGACGAGAAGGAACGCATTGTGGAGGTGGAGTGGGGCCAGGAGAAGCAGCTTTATCCGGTACGGCTGGAGATACAAGCTCGAAATCGAGTGGGGCTGCTGCGAGACATCACGACTCGGGTGTCGGAGGAGGGGGTGAACATCGCCGCCGCTACATCGGAGGACCATACGGACGGCACGGCGATAATATCGCTGACGCTGCACACCACGGGGATGGACCAACTGAGCCGGCTCTTCGCCAAGCTGGACAGCATACGTGGCGTCGTGAGCGCCAGCCGCATAGTGAGCAGCGCCGCGGCCGGCGGACGCTCGTAGCGCGATTTATCTGCTATAATAGCCAGCCGTTGAGCCAAATAAAGAATCCAAACGAGCAAGGGGAAAGTTAGTGCCTGCAGAAAAGTCGCATCGCGCATCATTGAGGAAGCAGACTCGCAACAAAAGCGTGCGCTCCGCCACCCGCAGCGCCATAGCCAAAGCCCGGCTGAGTGTTGAAGAAGATGAGGGCAAGACCAAGGGCGAGGAAAACAAGACGGCGGTGCTGGAAGCGGTGAAAACCCTGGACAGGGCTGCCCAAAAGGGTATTATCCACCCTAACAACGCAGCCCGCCGCAAGTCCAGGCTCATGAAGCAGTTGAAGGCCGGCAAGGCCTAGACCCGCCCTAAACGGCGCCAGTTCCTGCCAGCAACTCCTTGACAGCCTATTTTAGCTGTGCTACGTTGAGGCAGAACATCAGTTCATACCCACGGCTAGAGGCGAGCATATATGAAGACGCGCAAGAAGGTCTCTTCCAGACAGCAGCGGATGCTGGATTTCATTCGAGAGTTCATGGCTGAAACGGGCCGCCCGCCCACAGTCCGAGATATACAGAAAGCGTGCAACATAAGCTCAACGTCTGTGGTGGACTACAACCTGCGGCTGCTTCAACGTGACGGCCTCTTGAGGCGCCAGCCGGACGTGGCCCGGGGCATTGAGCTTCTGGACAGGGACGGGCGCTCCACCAGCATTATGCCGAGGATACCTGTGATGGGGTACATCGCGGCGGGGCAGCCTCTGCCCGGGCCGGCCAGCGACGGCTGGAACCAGGAGCCCCTGGAGGAAATAGAGGTACCCAGGTCCATGGTGCGAGGGCATAAAGAGATGTACGCGCTGCGAGTCCGCGGCACGTCCATGATCGACGCGTACATAGACGACGGCGACATGGTGATCATCGAGCCATCCAATGACATTCGCAACGGCGATATGGTGGTGGCGTGGCTGAAGATGGAGCAGGAGGCCACCCTGAAGAAGATTTACAAGGAGGGCGACCAGGTGCGCCTGCAGCCCGCCAACAGCCAGATGAAGCCGATATACGCCATGGCTAACAACGTGGAGACGCGCGGAAAAGTGGTGGGTGTGCTGAGGGGAATGTAACCAAGAACACGAATTTTATTCATAAGGCCCTCGAAACAATTCGAGGGCCTTATGTTTTTATAAGTTTGCGCTCGCCTAATCCCGCTTCTATAATGGCCCAAGACTGCACCACGGAGGACTGTCTTGGCGGACACTAAAGCAATATCGGCTGCCAAAGAGCATTTTGGCAAGATTTTAGAGCAGCAACTGGCACGGGTGGAGAGGCTGAAGAAGGACGAGCCCTGGGCTGACTTTTCCAAGATGAAGCCTATCAAAATCGGGATTATAGGCGGGGACGGCATCGGCCCCTTTATCAGCGCCGAGGCCCAGCGAATGCTGGAGTACCTGCTGCGCAAAGAGGTGGACCAGGGCAAGGTGGTCTTTAAGATCATCGAAGGGCTGACTATCGAGAACCGGGCGCGGCATATGAAATCGATACCGGACGACGTGCTGGAGCAGATGAAGGCCTGCCCTGTGACCCTGAAGGGGCCCACCCACACGCCGGAGAAGGGTGACGGGTGGCCGAACCTGGAGAGCGCCAACGTGTCCATGCGCAAGGCCTTCGACTTATTCGCCAACGTGCGGCCGGTGCGTATGCCCCAGGAAAAAATCGACTGGACGTTCTATCGAGAGAACACCGAGGACCTGTACGCCGTCGGCAGCCAAGGGCTGAACGTGACGGAGGACCTGGCTATCGATTTTAGGGTTATCACTACCCAGGGGTCGGAGCGGATCATCGACGCGGCTTTTGCCCATGCCAAGCGCAACGGCAAGACCAAGGTGACGGTGGTGACCAAGGCCAACGTGGTGAAGACCACCGACGGCAAGTTCCTGGATATCACGCGCAAGGTGGCGGAGCGATACCCCGGCATCACCTGGGACGCCTGGTACATCGACATAATGACGGCGAAGCTGCTGGACACGGCGCGTCGTCACGAGTTCCAGGTGCTGGCGATGCCTAACCTCTACGGCGACATTCTGACGGACGAGGCGGCGCAGATACAGGGGGGCGTCGGCACTGCGGGCAGCGCCAACATCGGCAAGCAGAACGCGATGTTCGAGGCCATTCACGGCAGCGCGCCACGCATGGTGCAGGAGGGCCGCGCCCAGTACGCCGACCCCAGCTCCATGATTCGCGCCAGCTCTATGATGCTGGACCACATCGGCTTTCCCGCCCTGGCGGAGAAGTTGAACAAGGCTATGGACGTTTGCACGCAGTACGAAAAGAAGATAGTTATCACTGGCCGCAGCAACGGCGCGACGGCCAAGGAGTTCGGCGATTACGTTATGGCGACGGTGGAGGACTCGAAGTTGGAGAAGCGCTGGGAACAGTACGTTAAGAAGTAGACGCATATTAACGTTGGTAGCCTTCCGGGTTCCGAACTGCGAGCAAGGGTACCCTTAGCAACCGTGAAACATAACTACAAAGGAGTATTGCTGTCATGCGGAAGAAGGTAACAGTAGTCGGGGCGGGGAACGTGGGGGCGACCACAGCCGAGCGATTGCACGCGCTGGGCTACTGCGACGTGGTGCTGGTGGACGTGGTGCCGGACATGCCCCAGGGCAAGGCCCTGGACATGCTGGAGTCGGGGCCGGTCATCGGGTCTGACTCGCTGATCACGGGCAGCAACGGCTACGCCGAGACGGCGGAGTCGGACCTGGTCATTATCACCGCCGGCGTCGCCCGAAAGCCCGGCATGAGCCGCGACGACCTGCTGCTGACCAACATGAAGATTGTCGGCGGTGTCACGCGGGAGGTGGTCAAGTACTCGCCAAACACTCTAATTATGGCGGTGAGCAACCCCCTGGACGCTATGTGCCATCACGCCTACGAGGTGTCGGGGCTGCCCAAGAACCGGGTCTTCGGCATGGCGGGTGTGCTGGACACGGCGCGATTTCGAACGTTCATCGCCCAGGAGCTGAAGGTGTCCGTCGAGGACGTGCAGGCGTACGTGCTGGGCGGCCACGGTGACGACATGGTTCCGCTGGTGCGCTACACCTCCGTGGCTGGCATACCCATTAGCGACCTGCTGCCCAAGGAGAAGGTGGACGCGCTGGTGAAGCGGGCGCGTGGTGGCGGCGGCGAGATTGTGGCGCTGCTGAAGACGGGAAGCGCGTATTACGCGCCGTCGGCGGCAATTGTGCAGATGGCGGAGTCGATATTGCTTGACAAGAAGCGCATACTGCCCGCCTGCGCCTATTTGGAGGGCGAGTACGGCATCAAGGGCCTCTGCGTGGGCGTGCCGGTGAAGCTGGGCGCCCGGGGCGTGGAGCAGGTCATCGAGATCAAGCTGACGGCGGATGAGCAAGCCATGCTGAACAAGTCGGCGGCCAGTGTGAAGGAGCTGGTGGAGGTCATGCACAAGGCGCAGAAGGCGGCGGTTTAGGTTAGTTTAGTACGTTCAGTCCGCTCACCCTGAGATTGCCGAATGGGTGAGCGGACTTTTGTTTTATAATGGGCCGCATAGGGAGACAGGATATAAGGTGGGCCATGGCTAAAGTAAAGCTCATAAACCGCTCCAAGATGCTGACTCGCATGAACGAAGCACTGGAGGTGGACTTTTCCAGGTCGGCGGTCATACAGATCGACATGCACAAGTTCCAGATGGATGCCGAGTACTCGACGTTTCCGCAGGACGTGGCGAATCGCATACTGCCTGTGACGGCGGAGTTCCTGGACGAATGCCGCGACCTGGGGCTGCCGGTAATACACGTGATGGTTTACAAGCGAGACCTGGACAAGCGGGGGAACCTTCGGACGGAGGCGGTGAATCGGACGGGCAAGGCGTACACGCCCTACGGCTTCCCCAAGAAGCCTAACTACGACACCGGCACCGCCGAGGGGGAGTTCGAATGGGACGTAATGCCAGTCCTGGGGCCAAAAGAAGGCGACTATGTCATCAATCAGAAGAAGCAGGAGACCACCAGCCTCCTCTCCACCGACCTGGAGCATTTAATTCGAAGCCTGGATGTGGACACGTTTTTCGTCGTCGGCATCAATACCAACAACTGCGTGTCCAATTTCTGCTTCGACGCGTCGGACCGGATGTGGACGCCTATCCTCATCAGCGATTGCGTGGGATCGGTGCACGGGGAGGACTTGCACGAGTTCGCGCTGCAGAACATACCGAGGACACTGGGGTTCGCGATGTCGTCGGAGGAGGCGGTGGGGAAGATAAAGAGGGCGAAGAAGTCGGCCAAGGCTTAAGTATGGCTCAGAAAAAGGGTAACTCCGCTTATGTAGAAGTCATCGACCGCAGCGACCTGCTGTCGTCGATGGAACGAGACCTACGCATCGAGTCGTCCAAGACGGCGGTGCTGACCATCGAGATGACGAAGCGGCGGCTGGGAGACGACGCGCCGCTGCCGCCGGGGGTGCGGGAGGGCCTGCTGACCAATACCGAGATTTTGCTGAAGCTGGCGCGGGGCAAGGGCATACCGGTCATCCACTGCATGTCGTCGCTGCGGGACGTGGAGGCGCGGGCGAGGTCGAGGATGCCGTTTGCGCGGGCGCTGGTGAAGAGCGGCGAGTCGCTGAGCCCCTACGGACCGGTACATGACGAGGTTATGTCAATCAGGGACGGTACCTTCAAGCCAGACCTGGTGGTGTCCAGGGCGAAGGACGATTACATCGTGCGGTCCAAGAAGGGGTTAAGCTGCTTCTACGCTACGGACCTTGAGTGGCTGCTGCGGCAGTTGAAGCGGGAGTGGGTGGTGCTGGCGGGGGTCAGCACCAACGCCGACGTGCTGGCTACAGCCTACGAGCTAACGAATCGAAACCTGGGCGCGATTACGATTAAGGACTGCGTCGCCAGCACCTACGGGGAGGACCTGCACGAGCTGGGGCTGCAACAGCTAGCGCGATGCCAGGGATGGGTGATAGGGCTGGATGCGCTGGAGGGGAAGCTTAGGGGCTAGGCCCTCCGCAGGGCCCGCCGCCGTATGGCTTGCAGCCAGCCCCTTCGGATGGTGCCGCTGCCCCATCTGACCACCAGCCAGTAGCGTTTGAACGCACGTTCGGCCTCCAGACTGGTGCAAAGCACGCGAGTCTCGGTGGCGACGCGGCAGCCATCGCCCTCAGCCCACACCCGGAAGTCCATGGCGGCCTTGGCGTAGCCGGGCTCGTCAAAGACCAAGAAATGTCCGGCGTCTGTGACCGGCACAGGCCCGCCCCCCGGCGACGCGCCAGAACTGCCCGATGGCCCCCAGAACGATTTCAGAGCCTTCCTTTTCACCCAAGACCACGAAACCCATCCGGGCCATCTGCTCAAGCATGGGACGGTTCGCCTCGGCGGGAGGGAGCTTGCCCGAAAGACGGGCGGGAAGGATGCGCAGGAACATCAAGGGACCGAAAAGCCGGATGTCCCTGGCGGTCACTGATTTGACGGCTTCATAGGCCGCGCGAGTTGACGATGGAATCCAGAGAGAATGGGACTCGCGGGCATGGAAGACGGGTAGCAGCGTGTCGAGAAGGGCGGGGCTTTGGAGCGCCATTACAACCCTCCTTGACTCAGGCTAGCCTACTGGCCGTCGGCGCCGGAGGAAGCTTTGGCAGGCCGTGCCGCGGACGCCTCAGCGGGCTGCTCCGCCTCCTTCGTCTGACCGCCTTTGGCAAAGGAGAGGAAGATAGACACGGCGGTGATGGCGCCCATGCCCAGGTAGGTAATGCGCAAGCCGTCGGTGAAGGAGTGGAGGAGGGCATCGGAGGCGCCGCGCTCGACGCCCGCCAGGGTGGGCGGGTGGCCGTCGGCGGCCATGACCATGGTGACCACGGCGGTGGCGATGGCGATGCCGGTGACGTTGGCGGAGTTTCGCACCAGGTTGAGGAAGCCCGAGACGACGCCGTACTTGCTGCGCTCGACAGTGCTGATGACGGCGGTGTTGTTGGTGGAGTTGAAGGTGCCGGCGCCGGCGTTCATGATGATCATCCCTATCATCACGTGCCAGAGGCCGCTGGTGGGCGTGATGAAGGCCAGAATGAAGAGGCCGGAGGCGATCAGGGCGAGGCCGAGGATATTGAAGATGGTCCAGCCATAGCGGTCTGATAACCGGCCTCCCACGGGGCCCATGATGATGGTGCCCAGGGCGCTGGGGACCAGGATGAGGCCCATCTGCTGGGGGCTGTAGCCCAGGACGGCCTGGATGTAGAAGGGCGCGAGAAATCGTACGGACTGCATGGCGGCGAAGGTGATAAAGCTGGCGGTGACGCTCATGGAGAAAAGCCGCTTCTGGAAGAGCCGCACGTCCATCATCGGCGATGGGGACTTGAGTTCCCGCCACACAAATGTCGCCAGCAGCGCCATCATGCCGACGGCAATACCTAGGGTGGAGAGAATTCCCCAATCAACACGATGGCTGTTGGTCATGACCATGAGAAAGCCCACCAGGAAAGCGATGGAGAGGGCTGCCCCGGCCCAGTCGAAGGAGAACTTCTTGCGGTCGTCGGACAACTGCTCCTTCAGGACAGGCTGAGCGACGGCGAAGGCCATAGCGGCGGCCACAGCGGTGGCGTAGAAGACACCCCTCCAGCCGAAGAGGTCCACCAGGAATCCGCCCACCGCAGGGCCGACAATAGCCCCCGCGCCTACAGCGCCCAGCTGTAAGCCCATGGCTTTGCCTCGCTCGTTGGCGGGGAAGACGGAGACGATCATCGCCATGCCGGTGCTCTGGGTCATGGCTGCGCCTATGCCCATAACCACGCGGCTGAAGATGAGGATGGGGATGTTAGGCGAGACGGCGGAGATAAGGCCGCTGACGATAAAGACCAAGAGGCCGATCTGGTAAACGCGCTTTCGGCCCACCAGGTCGGAGAGGCGGCCCATGGGGAGGAGCAGGGCGCTGACGGTTAGGGCGAAGCCGATGGTTACCCACTGGACGGTGGGAAGGTCGGCGAGGAAGTGGTCGGAAATGCTGGGGAGGGCGACGTAGGAGGCGCCGGTGTCGGCGACAGAGACAAAGGTGCCCATGGCCACCGCGTAGAAGGCGACCCAATGGTAGGGCATGGACTTGATTCGGGCGGGCAGGCTTAACATGACGGCTCAGGCACGGAGGTTAACGATACCACAAAAGGGGATATGTGTCAGAAAGCGCTCAAATTGGGGGTTTTAACAACATCCCCCCCACGCAAGGGGACAAGCCAGGCCGAAAATTCGTCCAAACGTGCTATTTATCTGCCTGGATTGCCCATTCATACTAATATGGATACTAGACTGGGTGTCCATAAAAAAGAAGGGCTGCCCGTAAGGATAGACTACGCTTTGGAAAAAGTACGCAGCAGATTCCGCTGGCTCGGCTTTGCTTTTCTTCTCCTTATCTTTTCGGCAGCGCTGATAGGCCCCGTCTCCGCCCAGGACCCCAGGCCCCCAAAGTCTACAGACCCGTCGCAGGACTCAGAAGAAGGGGTGGAGCTGCGCGACAGAGACCGCAATAAAATCCTGGATAACCTCGACAGGCGGCTGCAACGCGCCGGAGACGATGACGACTTAACCGTTATAGCCGTTCTTGATCGTCCTATCCCCGATGTGGATTTAGGCCGGCTCAAAGGAATGGGCGGAAACTTCCAGGTGGTCGCCACGTATCCCAGCATCAACGGCATAGCTATAAACATCAAGGCCAGATTTGTTCGCGGCCTGGCCCAACTGACTGAGATTGAGCAACTGGAGGACAACGCCACGGCCCGGGCCGTCATGGACACCGCCGCGGCATGGCACGGCGTGAATAACGCCAGGGCCGATTTCGGCGTCGATGGAAACACCGATGGTTCCGCAGGCTACAGCGCCAACGACATGGTGGTGGCGGTAATCTACACGGGGATAGACACAGGCCACGTGGACTTAGACGGCGGCAAGGTGGTCTGCTGGCGCGATGAGATAAATGGCAGGCCGGCCCCTTATGACGACAACGGCCACGGCAGCCACGTAGCCGGCATGGTTGCCGGGGAGGGGCAGGGCAACTCGGCATATACGGGCGTCGCGCCCGGGGCGGCGCTGGTGGGGATCAAGGTCTTGAATTCCGCAGGTTCAGGCTCGACAACGCAGGTGCTGAACGGCATCCAGTGGGCCATAGACAATCGCGCGGCCTGCGGAATCGAAGCCATAAACTTGAGCCTTGGCATATCTGGAAACAGCGACGGCAACGACGCAACGTCTAGGATGGTGAACTCGGCGGTGTCGGCCGGCCTGATATCCGTGGTGGCGGCCGGCAACGACGGCCCCAGGGCCAACACCGTCGGCAGCCCAGCGGCGGCGGCCAACGCCATCACCGTAGGCTCCTCGGGCGACCCGGGCGAGGGGGGCTTTTTTCTATCATACTTCTCCAGCCGTGGGCCAACAGCCGACGGCCGCATAAAGCCCGACCTGGTGGCCCCCGGACACGGCATTACTTCCGTCAGAAGGGGCACCACTAACTCTTACATCACCTACAGCGGCACCAGCATGGCTACGCCTTTCACGGCGGGTGTTGTGGCGCTGATGCTTGACGCTAACTCTTCGCTATCGCCGGCCAGTGTAAAGTCAATCCTGAAATCGACGGCCCAGGACTGGGGTCCGGGCGGGGACGACAACGATTATGGCGCGGGCAGGCTGGACGCTTATGAGGCCGTGAGTGACGCAGCGGGCTTTTCGGCGGCGAGCGCGCCCGCGGTCCCGGTTCACCAGCATATTTCCGACAACCTGCCGGGCACCGGCGCTTCCGATTTCCACGACATCAACGTTGTCGACGGCGGCTATCCCATTGGCATAACCATGATCATGCCGACCTGGAATTCCGTGGACTTTGACATCTACTTGCGCAATGAGGCTGGGACGCTGGTCGCCAAGTCGGACGGGACTACCCGACAGGAGACTATTGCCTACAAGTCGCCGGCAGCCGGTCTTTATCGATTGGAGGTCCATTCGTATTCAGGTTCCGGCGCTTACTTCGTCGATATCAGCGCCGGCTCCGCGCCGCCGCCTCCGCCCGATACCGAGGCTCCAGCCGCGCCCACTGTTCTAACCGTGACTGTGCCGGTGAGCAACGGCGACAGGCTTGACCTGGACTGGGCGGATAATGGCGAGGGTGATCTGGCCGGCTACAACGTCTATCGCTCTAATTCCAGCGGCGGCCCATACACCAAGGTGAACGTACCGCTGGTGACGGGATCGTCATACACCAACACAGGGCTGACCAGCGGCGGCACGTACTACTACGTGGTTACCGCCGTCGATACCTCCGGCAACGAGTCGGGCAACTCCAATGAGGCCAGCGGGACAACGCAGA
Organism: SAR202 cluster bacterium; assembly: GCA_016872285.1. Taxonomy (NCBI): domain Bacteria; kingdom Bacillati; phylum Chloroflexota; class Dehalococcoidia; species SAR202 cluster bacterium. Next base: position 55,306 of record VGZZ01000012.1, read on the forward strand.
ACAACCTGGCCCCAGGAGCGCCTTCCAGCCTGGGCGCCGCGCCGGGGAACCAGCAGATAGCGCTGGACTGGGCGGATAACGGCGACGCCGATCTGTCGGGCTACGACGTGTACCGGTCCGAGATTGACGGAGGGCCCTATACCAAGATAAACCCTGCCTTAGTCACCGTCTCTGAATACACCGACATGGGGCTGACCAACGGCACGACTTACTACTACGTGGTGAAGGCGGTGGACACGGCGGGAAATGAGTCCGCCAATTCAAGCCAGGCCAGCGGCACACCCAACGAAATAGTGACCCCTCCGACAGTCCTATACCGTGTGACCTCATAAACAATGGTTACCGAAAGATTTTTGTTGCCTCAGAATTACGGTTACCTTTCCCCGACCATGATAAGGGACTACCTGGCCTAGCTGCGAGCTTTAGAAGCTTCTCGGTCTCTTG